>JAQWNI010000262.1 GCA_029268645.1 Myxococcota bacterium | reverse complement strand
GGCCTGAAGCCGGGGAGCGAAACCGAACGATCCCCGGTGATTCCAGCTGTTTAGAGCCATACCGGGGGCGCGGCTCATGGCCCGCTCCGCGTCCCGCAGCGCAGCCGCCGCCACATGGGCCGGGTGATTCCGAATCAAAGTGCCAATCGTCATAGTGTTTCCTCCCTCTCTCAAACGGCTCGTCTCGCGAGCCTTCAAGCGGGTGATGCCTGACTGCCATCTCCCGCGTCCCCGAAGAGGTTGGCACCACAAAGGAGAGGTCAAGACGAACCGACGAGCTCTTCAAAAAAAAGAGCTGGGCCCGCCTACGGCTGAGGCCCAGAACGGATCTAAAACGACGCCCCAGGGAAGAGTTCCCACTGGGGCCCCGTTCGATTCCCGGGGCTGAACGCCCCACGCCGCATGCCCGCCAGAGTGTTCCGTTGGCTTTCAGATGCGGATGACGGCCACGATCCCCGCGACGCTGCCGGCGGCGGCCAGGAGGTAGAGCAGCGATCCCACCGCGCCGTCCCTCGATTCCCCGCCAAAATCAAGGGAGATCGATCGAAGGTGGTGCGCACCCTTCCACAAAGGCAAAGCAATCAACCCCAGCAGAAAAAGTCGACCAATCAAATTCGACGCCAAGGCATGCGCACGTTCATAGTCGAGCGCGTCCGCGGGCACCCAACCGAGGGGAATCGCCAGACCGACAACCAAAACGAATCCCGTGAGCAGCATGGTGCCAATGGACAATCCTGCGCCAAACAAAAGCCAGATAATGGGTTCGATCTTGAGAAGGAGTTGCTTCATCAGAAAATCGCTCCAGACAGAACAAGCACCATAAAAAGAGTGATCCCTGCCCACAGGCCACAGATGGCTCCACGCACAACGGCCGGCGGCAATACAGGCAGTGGCCCGCCCCTTGGCTGCATCTTGGGCATCATCCGAACAAACGCCCGAATCCCCACACCGAGAACAGAAACCAAGAGAATCAGATGGAAGATCACATAGAGCGGGTTGCTCAAACCGTCAAAAGCCGACTGCCAAGCCATCGGATTGCTTCCCAATGCCCAGGCGAGCCTCAGAATCAGAAAACCGGCCAGCAAGTAGACAAGGCCTGTCGCGCCGAAGAGTAGATAGATCCGAATTCGAGGCGCCGACCACCAAGAACTCGGCATCATCGGAGGCGCTGTTCTCGTCGGCCCCTTTTTCCGCGGGGCCATCGCTTCGGGGTGCGCAGCTCCAGCCATTTTCACGCTCCTCCACGGGGCAGAATCAGCCCCTTCGCCCAGTCGACCACGGCTCCCAGCTTCGCTTGGTTCACCGCCGATGCTGGATCCACGTTCTTTGGGCAGACTTCGCTGCATTCGTTAGCGAAGGAGCAAGAGAAAACCGTGCCTTCTCCGCGAAACACTTCGTTTCGCTCCGCCGCGCCCTCATCCCTCGAATCGGTGTTGTAACGATGGCCCAGCGCGATGGCCGCGGGCCCGATGAATTCGGGCTCATTGGCCACGACAGGACAGGCCGAATAACAGAGCAGACAGTTGATGCACATACTGAACTGCTTGAAGGCGGAGAGTTCATCGGGGCTTTGGCTGTACGTCCCACGTTCGTTGAGATTCTCCATGTCCTCGGCGCGTTCCTTGGCTCGGATGATCCACGGTTTCACGCTCTTGAACTTGTCCATGAAGCCGTCGATCTCGACCACGAGATCTCGAACAATCGGAAAGTTCGCCAAGGGCTCAACCTTGATCGAATCGCCGTACTCGTCCAAGGAGGTCTTACAAGTCAGCTTCGGCTCGCCATTGACCATCATTCCGCAGCTACCGCATACGGCCATCCGACAAGACCAGCGATGAGAAAGGCTCGGGTCCAAATGGTCTTTGACGTAATTGACCGCGTCCAGGACCTTCCAACCGGGCTCGGTCGGAACCTCGTACTCTTCGGTCTTCGGCACCTCGTCGACGTCGGGATCGAAGCGAGTGATCTCCAGCTTGATCGTCTTTTTTCCTTCACTCATCAGTACTTTCGCTCCTGGGGCTCCCAGTGTCCGAGCGCCACATCTTTTCGATCCAACCGCGGACCATCTTCCGTTCGGTAAGCCATCGTGTGGTAGAGATACTCCTGATCATCGCGATGCGGGAAGTCCCGGCAGGTATGAGCCCCCCTTGACTCCTTGCGATGCGCAGCACTCACAGCCAGTGTCTCTGCGACCTCGACCATATTCATCAGTTCGAGCGCGGCGACTAACTCTGTATTAAAAACCTTACTTGAGTCTTGGAGATGGAGAGAAGAGGCGCGTTTCCGAATTTCATGCATCCCCTTCTCTGCGATCTTCATCGTCTCCTGCTCTCGATAGACTCCGCAACCGGCCTCCATGACTCGGTTCATCTCGACACGAAGGTCTGCGATCTTCTCATCACCCTGCTTACTGCCGCGAAGTGAATCCACGCGGGCTGCCTCTTCCTCAGCTTGCGCGCGAAGAGAAGCCTCATTGCCTTCATTCGTGCCGGAGGCATATTCGAGTGAATGAACGCCGGCGGAATTACCGAAGACAAGACACTCGGTCAGAGAATTCGAGCCAAGGCGGTTCGCTCCGTTGAGCGATCCGCAAGCCACTTCGCCCGCCGCATAGAGGCCGGGCATATCCGTCTCCGCGCGAATGTTGGTGTCCACGCCTCCCATCATGTAGTGGACCACCGGGCGAATCGGAATATGCTGGTGGACCGGATCGACGCCCACGTAGGTTCGCGCCAATTCCCGAACAAAGGGGAGCTTCGCCATGATATGCGCTTCACCGAGATGGGTCAGATCGAGGGAGGCATGCAGGCCGTGCTCATCATCGATCCCCCGACCTGCCTCAAACTCCTGAATAATGGCCCGAGAGATCATGTCTCGCGGACCCAGCTCCGCTTTCTTCCCGACCCCGTAATCGTAATCCACGAGAAACCGGTCTCCATCCTTATTGCGGAGATAACCTCCCTCGCCACGCGAAGCCTCCGTAATCAAAATGCCCGTACCCGGCAGACCCGTGGGGTGGTATTGGACGAACTCCATATCCTTGAGCGCAACACCCTCACGGTAGGCCAACGCCATTCCGTCGCCGGTCTTGATGGCACCGTTTGTCGTAAACGGAAACACCTTACCTGCACCGCCCGTTGCAAGGATGACCGCACGACCAAGGATGGCATGGTAATCGCCAGTCCGGATCTCAAGAGCGGCCACGCCCTTACAGGCTCCGTTCTCGGTTAACAATTTCGTCACAAAAAACTCGTCGTAGCGAACGATGTTTTCGTATCTCATCGATTGCTGAAACAACGAATGCAGCATGTGGAAGCCCACTTTGTCAGTGGCAAACCAAGTACGTTTGATCGTCATCCCGCCGAACGCACGAGTTGAAACGGTTCCATCCTCTTCCCGACTCCAGGGACATCCCCAATTTTCAAGCAAAGCAAGTTCTTTGGGGGCCTGCTCGACGAAGTACTCGATGACGTTCTGGTCGCCGATAAAATCCGATCCCTTCACGGTGTCGAAGCCGTGGAGTTCGAAGTTGTCGTCGTCACGCGCCACCGCCGCAGCGCCCCCTTCGGCCGACACAGTGTGGCTGCGCATGGGATAGACCTTGCTCACCAGAGCAATCGAGGCTTTCGGATTCGCCTCGGCCGCCGCAATGGCGGCCCGAAGACCCGCTCCACCGCCGCCTACGATCACGATGTCATGTCGGGATACTTGGACCACGTTCTCCACCTCGCTCTCTCGCCTCGAATGAGTCCTTCGCGGCTCGCCGTGCCGCGCGGGGGTTCTACCGAATCGCCCCGGGGACCGAAAGGTCACTCGTTACTCTATGTTGCCTCCGCCCCCATGACCCGCGGGAACGCAAGCGGTTCCTGCTGGGTCAGGCAGTGCAAGGCCCCCAAGCCCACGACAAGCGCTCGGCTGGGGATCCGGACGATGTCTCGGCCGGGGAAGCACTCCCCAAGAATAGCGGCCGCGCGCCGATCGGTCGCCGCTCCAAACGAAGGAATCAGGACCACTTGGTTGGCCACAAAGAAATTCATATAACTCGCTGGCAGGCGGGCCCCTGCGTAATGGACGGGAGGGGGCATGGGCATCTTGACCAAGTTAAAGGGACGGCCCGAGAGGCCGCGCGACGCGACAAGCCGGGACCAGTTTTCCTCCAGAGCGAGCTGATTGGCGTCATCGGAATTCGGCTCGATCGCCGCCACGATCGTCTCGGGATCGACAAAGCGAGCGAGGTCATCGACGTGGCCATCTGTGTCGTCACCGATGATTCCTTTTTTCAGCCAAATCACCTTTCGGGCCCCAAGCCACTCCGAAAGAGAAGCGTTCACTGCCTCCCGGCTCCGTGGCAGTCCATCCAGGGCCCGATTGCGGTTGAGCATGCAGGACTCCGTTGTCAAGACGAGTCCCTCGCCGTTCCCGTCGATGGCCCCGCCCTCAAGGATCTCCTCCACGTCAAAAAGGGGCCCCTGCAAGGTCGACGCGATCCGTGCCCCCGCAGCCGCATCGGATTGCCAAGGCGGATATTTGCCCCCCCACGCATTGAACCCGAAGTTCAACCACACCCGCTCTTCTGAACCGGATGCAGCGGAGTAGACACCGATCGGTCCGTAGTCACGAATCCATGCATCATTCGTCTCGATAAGGTGGTAATCGATTCGCCCATCCACTTGAACGCCGTGTTGCGACACAGCGACCCGAGCCGACTCCGCCGCTTCAGCATTATCAACGAGGATGCATACGCGCTCTCCGGCGATCAGGGCCTCGATGATCTGCACGTAGGCCAGAACGACCTCGTCTAGCAGATCGGGCCACGTCTCGGGATTCTTAGGCCATGTCAGCCAAGTCGCAGCGTGAGGCTCCCACTCTGCCGGCCAACGCATCGGCCGAGACGGCGGCGACTGCGTTTTCTCCGTCGCCGAGTTCTGGACGGACCTGTTCACGATTCGTCACGAAACCGGCGCGTGAGGTCTGAATAGGCGTCGACACGGCGGTCTCTCAGGAAGGGCCAATCTCGACGGGTCCGCTCAACGGCTGCCGGGTCGCACTCAACCACGAGCGTCTCCTCGGACTCCGACGAAGCGCGCCCGAGAACCCGACCCATCGGGTCCGACAGAAAAGACTGCCCCCAAAAGCGAATTCCCGACTGGCCGGGAAGTGACTCGGGTCCCACGCGGTTGACCGCTGCCACAAAGACGCCGTTGGCGATGGCATGGCCTCGCTGCACAGTTTCCCACGCCTCATGCTGAACCGTGTCGACCGAGGCCCCCTCATCGAACTGCCAGCCGATGGCGGTCGGGTAAAAAAGCATCTCGGCTCCCGCGAGGGCCATCAAGCGAGCCGCCTCGGGAAACCACTGATCCCAACAAATCGCCACACCGATCGAACCAAACCGCGTCCGCACCGCGCCCCAGCCCCGATCGCCCGGAGTGAAGTAGAACTTTTCGTAGTACAGAGGATCGTCGGGGATATGCATTTTGCGGTAGAGGCCCGCGAGTTGACCGTCCGCATCAAAGACCACCGCTGAATTGTGGTAGAGGCCCGCGGCCCGTCGCTCAAAAATCGACCCCACGATCACAATGCCGAGATCCGCCGCATGGCGAGACAGGGTCTGGCTCGTCGGGCCCGGAATGGGCTCGGCCCAGTCAAAGCGAGCCGCATTTTGATCCTGGCAGGGATAGAGCGACCCGAAGAGCTCCTGGAGGCAAACGATCTGCGCACCTCGGCTCGCGGCCTCGGTGATCGCCGAGAGCGCACGCGGAAGATTATCCCGAATGTCCTCGGACGCCCTCTGTTGAATTAGGCCCACCCGCACGGGATCCCGCAACGTCATTCTGGAATTTCCTTTCAGCCACCGGTGGTTAGAGAAACTCTACCCGGCCTGCAAGGGCGTGACCGGTGCTGTCACAGTTCGCCTTCATCGTATGGACCGATTCGATGCATAAGGGAGCGAACATGAGAAGAGTGCAGGCGAAACAGGAGACGGGCACCCAGCGCTGGGCCAAGACCCGAGAATCAATCGATGAGGCCCTCGTGGCCATCTTGGGCGTCACGGTGATCGGCCTATTGGCGGCTGCACTGACCGCCGCACCCGCCTGAGAGATGTCCTCCCCGGGGTTCTCATCGCGGCTTCGCCTACCCTCGAGCCATGTCGAGCGAAGCGACGCGGAGGGAATCCCGGGGCATGGAACCCCCTCGACAGGCCTCGGAGTGGCTCGTCGACGCCTACAACGTGATCCACCTGACACTACTGGGGGGAAGCGACCGATCCCGCTGGTGGACAGCCCCCGTGCGCAGCCAGCTGATCGAGCGGGCCGCATGGCTGCCCCCCACCCTTGGCCAGGTTTGGCTGGTCTTCGACGGAGCCGAGCCAACCCGACCTGGTGTGGACCAGCCTCCCGGTCCGAAACAGGTCTTCGCCCCTTCCGCGGACGAATGGATCGTCAAACGCCTCAAAGCCTCGCCGGAGGTCGAACGCATCGTCGTGACGGCGGATCGGCGGCTGGCCGGACGCTGTCGCCACCACGGTGCTGTGATTGTCTCGCCGGGTGAATTCATTCGCGCCTGCGTGGAACCTGGCTTCGGTGCCAGCATCCCAGAGGAAGACTGAAGAAAGCCCGGCCCTCATCAACAGCGCCAAATCAGCGGGCCAGAGCCTCGGGATTGACACAATGCAACGGAGGCCGGCCGGCCAGTCCTGCCTCGAGATTGGCCACAGCCAGCTCAACCATCCGAAGCCGCGTGCCTGCCGTCGCGCTTCCGATGTGAGGTGTCAGAACCACCGACGGCATGCTGAGCAAAGGGTGACTCGGGGCGATCGGCTCTTGGGCGAAGACATCCAGACCTGCACCGGACAGATGACCAGAGCTCAGGGCCTCGACCAGCGCCTCCTCATCGACGAGATCGCCCCGGGCGGTGTTGATGAGAATCGCACCAGACTTCATCTGCTTGAACGCCGATGCATCGATGACTTGACGCGTTTCCGGTGTCGAAGCCAGATGGAGGCTCACAAAGTCTGACTCGGCGAGCACCTCAGCGAGGGAAGCGCGCTCCACGCCCGATACTTCTCGACCACTTCTAGACCACCCCAGAATTCGGAGTCCGAAGGCCCGCGCGCGCGCCGCAACGGCCTGACCAATTGCGCCGAGCCCCACAAGGCCCAAAGTTGATCCCGCCAGATCCTTCCCCAAATAGCCGCTGATTTGCCAACGGGCCTCCGGGGTCCATCGCCCTCCACGAACATCCGCATCCGCCTCGACCACTCGCCGGGTGACCGACAGCAGCAGCCCCAGAGTCAGTTCCGCAGTCGTCTCCACAAGTACCCCCGGGGTATTCGCCACGGCGATGCCCCTCCGGGTCGCCGCCTCGAGATCGATATGGTCGACCCCGACCGAGACGCTTGAGATCATGCGAAGGGATCGACCGGCCTCGATGGCCGCAGCATCGATCCTGTCCGTCAGCACACACAGGATCGCATCCTGGTCGGCCAAGGCCGCCCTCAGTTCATCAGGACGGGGCCTTCGGGTTAAATTCCACACAGTACAGCGAGTGCGCTCACGAAGAGATGCGAGTAGATCTCGCCGGGCTCGATCCGCAAGGCCCGCCATTGCATCGCTCACCCAAACTCGAGCCATTCGCCCGTCGACCCGGTACGGACCCTGAGTCATTTTTGTCGACTCCTTGAAAGCCGGCGCTCCGGACCGCGCGGCCAGAAAGTGTGGCCAATGTTGTGCTCACCGCCTTGACCCCGAGAAGGTATCGAATACCGTTCTGCGTTCGCTGCCCGTGTCGAAGCGGGTCGCGTTGATCCAAAAGAAGCGCCCCCTGTCGACCTGCACGCTTTCAACGCTGGACGGGGCCCCACACAGACATGTGCCGCGTGAATCGGCCGCCTCTCCGACCGCATGGATTCGAGGGGTTGGCCAGCGCCAGATTTGATCGAGGAGCAACGCCGCCCCATGGCCGACCCCCAGCAACAAAAGTCCGCAACTCTGAGATTCGCAGAATGGATCGTCCGACGGCGTTTTCCCATTCTGATCATGTTGATTCTCTCAACGCTCTTTTTCTTTTTCCCGATCCTGAATGCCGCTCTGATTCAATTTGACAAGGGATGGCCCGAGCTTCCAGCCATCAATGTCGACACTCGAGCAAGAGACCAGTGGCCTGATCATCCCTTCATCAGCGCGCAGGATAAATTTGCCAACAAGTTTGGTGGATCTGCGAGTGTCGCCGTCGCGGTCGTCGTCGAAGAAGGAACAATTTTCACCCCGGAGATCATCGCCAAGATCAATCGCATCACGCAGCGGCTCGATGGGCGGGGCTACGACAGCAAATCGGATGAACGCGACGAGCTTCGCGAGCAACTCGAGGAGCAGGAACTTTCGTCTGCCGAAATTCAGAAAGCCCTCGACCGAACCTATCCCCCGTATCCGGTCAACCACTACCAGATCCGATCGGTCACAGCGAACAACACCCGGGTCGTGCAAGTCGAAGCGGCAGGAGACATCGAGACAACAGTCTTGATGAAACGAGTTCCTCAAACGCAGGAGCAGGCGGACGAAATCGGCGAGCGAGTTCGTCAGAATCCTCCTTTCATCTATGGACGATTAGTCTCACTCGACCAGAAGGGTGCGCTCATCACGGCCGGGTTCGTCACAGACCGACTTTCCAATCGCGAAACCTTCATGGCGGTCTTCGACCACGTAGACAAGATCAAACGCGATGAGGAGACGGAAAACGTCAAGGTCTACGTCTCGGGATACCCCATCCTAGTCGGCTGGATCCTACGACACGCCTTCGAAATCACCCTCTTCCTCGTTCTCACCGTTGTGATGATTTTCGTGCTGCTCTGGGCGTACTTCAGGCGCTGGCATGGCGTCCTCATTCCCGCGGTCGCGGCCCTCGCAACCGCCATCTGGGGCCTAGGCTTCACGGGCTGGGTCGGGATCACCTTCGACCCACTCATCCTCGTCATCCCGACAATCATCACGGCCCGGGCCGTTTCCCATACCGTCCAGATGGCAGAGCGTTTCTTCGAGGATTATGAAATTCTATTGCCCGCGCTGGGCGATCCAGAAAAGGCCAAGATCGAAGCCGCCACGGTGGCGATGAGTGAGTTGATCGTCCCCGGCACGCTGGGCATCGTGACGGACGTCGCGGGCCTTCTCGTCATCCTCGTAACATCAATTCCCCAAATGAGGGACCTCGGAATCTTCGGGGCCTTCTGGGTCTCATCAATCATTATCACGGTGGAGATCCTGCACCCC
>JAQWNI010000261.1 GCA_029268645.1 Myxococcota bacterium | reverse complement strand
GAAGACGCCTCCGGAGTTGGCCGCTGACATCGTTGACCGGGGGATCATGCTGGTGGGAGGAGGCTCTCTCCTGTGTGACCTCGATCAGGTTTTGCGCCACGAAACCAAGCTTCCGATCCTTCGCAGCGAAGACCCTTATACAGCCGTCGTGCACGGTTCGGGCAAGGCGCTCGACAATATCTCTCTTCTTAGAGAGGTCGCCCTCGGCTAAGAGGTCGTGCAGGAAGTCGGAACCTCATTCGGCTCAGGCCCTCTGCTTGCTGGGCCGGGCTTTCCTCTCGAGGGGAGGCCTTTGAATTGCTGATCGCGACCACCTCCGTCCGGGGCCACGTTTGTTAGTCTCGGTCAGTGGCCTCCGAACACATCCGTTTCCTGATCATTGGTGGTGGGATCGCAGGATTAAGTACCGCTTGGCAGTTGGCCCGCCTTGGTGAAGGGCCTCGTACGACGCTGATCGAGGCAGAAGACCATCTTGCCTCCCACTCCACAGCGGTGAACGCGGCAATTCTTCGCTCGTTGGCCGAGGATCCCGTTAGCACCACCCTTGGGCTTCGGGGCGCTCGATTTCTTCGAGAGCCGCCGAAGGGTTTCAGCGAGACGCCGTTGGTAGATGCTTTTGGGTTGCTGCTGACCGCCGGTGCTGATCGTGCTGAAGAGTTGGCGGCCTGGGTGGAGTCCATGGACCCCGCTTGGGCGAGCCGGTTTGAATCTTTAGACGCGGACCAAATCCGGCGCCGGGTCCCCTGGTTCGCTGGCGATGTGACGAGAGGGTGGTGGTTTCCTGAGGAAGGCCGAATTGATATCGGAGCGCTTGTCGCGGGTTTTACACGGGGTGCTCGAGAGGGCGGCGTAGGAATTCGTCGAGGGGTACGGGTTGAGCGGCTGATGGAAGAGCACGGGCGAGTCGTGGGTGTGCGATGTGATTCGGGAGAAGAGATTCGAGCGGAAACCTGCGTTCTGGCAGCCGGAGGCTGGGCGGGTGATTTGGGCGCTGGGGTCGGCTCAAAGCTTCGTTTAAAGCCGACACGTCGTCATTTGATGGTCACCGCTGCTGAATCCAATCTTGATCGGTCGTGGCCTGTCTTGTGGTACTTCGGCTCGCCGGAGGAAGGCGAATTCTACTGCCGCCCCGAGGCGGGCGGTTTGCTTCTCTGTGCCTGTGACATCACGGATGTCGACCCGGACCGATACGATGTCGATTCGGAGGTTCGTCGTTTAATCGCGACTAAGGCCTCCCGTTATCTGCCTGAACTACGGGATGCCCGGGCGGCCCATTTCTGGTGCGGCGTTCGCACGTTTGCCGAGGATGGCCGCTTTGTGATCGGGTCCGACCCGGATGTCGAGGGTCTGTTCTGGGTTGCGGGACTTGGAGGATCCGGCATGGTGTGTTCGGCTGAGGTGGGTCGCTTGGCTGCGGAAGGACTGACGGGTGCCCGAGAGGATAGGGCGCTCATGGCCGCTTTGAGTCCGGCTCGGCTCACGAAACCCGAGCTAGGATGAATTGATGAGATGACAGAGACAAAAGAGCGGACAGCGCCGGAAAAAGATAGAGACCGATCCCATTGGGCCGACCATGCTGCGCGGCGTGTGCTGGACTTCGTCAATCTCTCGGCAAGCAGCCCGATCACCGTGGCCGCGGGCATTACTCCGTCCGGGGTGATTCACGTGGGCAATTTCCGCGAAGTCATCACTGTGGATCTCGTTGCTCGGGCACTCCAAGATCGGGGCGTAGAGGTTCGCTTCATCTATTCCTGGGACGATTTCGACGTGTTTCGAAAAGTGCCCGTGGACATGCCGCGCCCCGAAATGCTGGAGGAGAATTTGCGACGAAGTGTCGCTGATGTCCCCGACCCGTATGCTGACCATGAGAGCTATGCCGCCCACTTCATCGCGCAATTCGAGGGAAGCCTAGTGCCATTGGGGATCATGCCCGAATTTATTCGTCAGTCGAAGCGTTATCGCGCGGGGGCCTACGCGGCCGGGATTCGTAAAGCCTTGGAAGAGCGCGACGCGATCCGTCAAATTTTGAATCGGCACCGAACGCGCCCTCTGCCCGATGACTGGCTCCCCCTGGCGGGTTTTTGTGACGCCTGCGGACGAGACGAAGTTGACTACTGCTGGCCGGGTGACTGGAACGTGGAGTACCGCTGCCGGCGATGTGAGAACGAAGCCAGCGTGGACCTTCGCGAGGGCGGCAACATCAAATTGCCCTGGCGCATCGACTGGCCCATGCGCTGGTCTCAGGAGCAGGTCGTTTTTGAACCCGGGGGCAAAGACCACAGCTCAGCCGGGGGTAGCTTTGATACGGGTCGAGAGATCGTGTCTCAAATTTACGCGGGGAAGGCTCCAGAATACGTTGCCTATGACTTTGTTCGAATCAAGGGGCGAGGAGGAAAAATTTCCAGCTCCAAGGGTGACGTGGTGACCGTCCAAGATTGTCTCGATGTTTACGAGCCCGAGATGCTTCGGTGGATTTTTGCCAGCCAAAGGCCCGGAAGCGAATTCCAGATTTCCTTCGATGCTGACGTGATCAAGCTTTACGAGGATTACGACCGAGCGCGTCGCTTGGCGCACGAAGCAGAGGATGGATCAAAAGCAGATAAGAAGCGGAGGATTGCTCGACGGACTTTTGAGCTGGCCTCGGTCTCGCCGTGTCGCATAGAGCCGGGTAGCTCGGCGCCTGCCACGCCGCCATTTCGTGCTGTTTCAGTCGTTGTTCAAGCCTATGACGGCGATCTTGACCGAACGGTTTCTCACTTTGAGAGATTGGGCGAAATGAGCGGTGACAAAGAGAGGGCGCTTTGTCGAGAGCGGGCAGCCTGTTGTTGGCGTTGGGTTCAAGGTTTTGCTCCCGAGGAATTCCGCTACCGAATTCGCAAACAAGCTGTCGCGCGTTCCGTGGAGGGGGATCATCGAATCGTCTTGCAGCGTTTGGTTGAGGTTTTGAAGTCCCAACCCGACTGGGCTGAAGCCGATCTCGTCCCGCACATGAAGGGGCTCTGCGACGGGACCGAACTCACGCTGAAAACGTTTTGCCCACTGGCCTACGATCTCTTGGTCGAGCGCGATCATGGTCCCAAATTGACAACCCTGCTGACTACGATGGGTTCAGAAAGAGCACTCCCTCTTCTTGAACCCTCGCTGGGGTGATCGTCAAAACCTTTTCGGGAAAAGTCTTTCCCGAGCAGTTTTCTCGCTCGTCTATGGAAGCATTCGGCGACGAGTCGATTAGGCTGAGAGCAGACCTTCCCGGATCGCAATGCGAACGAGACCGGAGACTTTCCGCACGCCGAGTTTTCGCATCAAGTTGGCGCGATGGGTTTCGATCGTTCGCGGCGAGAGATGAAGTTCGTCCGCAATCTCTTTGTTCCCCATGCCATCGGCAATCAGTCGAAGAACCTCTTGTTCACGTCGGGACAAGCTCGAGATTGGAGAGGCCGTTGTGCCGGCGGGATCAGCCACAGCGCCCACGGCATGGTGGGTGACTGCGGGGGACATGTAACATCGACCGCTGCAGACGGCATCAATGGCCGTTTGGAGTTCCTGGGCAGAAGAAGTTTTGACGACATATCCCCGTGCGCCGGCCCGAAGCGCCGACTCCACGAAGTTGCGGGTCTCATGGGCCGAGAGCATCAGGATTCGGTCGCAGTACCGCTGGCGTGTAATTTCCTCGGCCGCGAGAATTCCGGAAAGTCCCGGGAGTTCAATGTCCATGAGGATGAGTTCCGGCTTGAGCCGCTCGGCTTGCTCGATGGCCTCGTGGCCGTTCTTGGCCTCTCCAACGAGCGTGACATCGTCCCTCGATTCAAGCAATGAACGCAGGCCCGCTCTCATGACGCCATGGTCGTCGACGACTAGTGCACGCATCTCGCTTTTCTCCTTGATTTCGATACTTGGACTCATTTGCTCAGTGAAAAGCATCAGGCTTTTACCTCAGTCCAAGCTCGAGAAAGACCTAATTCTTTTTTAGAACCGATGAGTTTTATTCTTTGCTGCCCTTTCGAGATACGGAAGGCATCAAAGTGTGTCAACGATTTTGGCGCGATTTAAAGCGGACGAGGGTCCGTAGTTGCGTGGATCGGTGATTCCTTCAGAGTACGGTCAGGGTAAGACCGTATAGATGGGTGAAAAACGTCCCGCCTGAACACGCTGCCGGGATTGACCCCAGGCACGCCTCTTCCGAAGCCTGGCGGCGCTCCTTATTCCGGCATTCTTTAGATAGAGGCCGACGATCGGCGGATCAGTCGGGCGAGACCGCAGCGAGGGCTAACTGAATCGCGAGGTTCATGTCTCCGTCGACCAGGATTTGTCCGTTCATGAAGGCCTCTTGGGGTGCGAGGGTCCCCTGTCTCAGCGCGGCATAGACAGAAGCCGGGAGACGCAGTGTGCAGTGCGGCGCCTCGGGGTTGTCGATGCCGAGGCCGAGCCGGGCTTCCAGCGACATTCGCGGTCCGTCCGTCAACTCAAGGCGGGCGCGGCCGTTCAACTCGCCCAGGTGCCGGAGCCGAGTTGAAGTGAGCTTCATGTCCTCACTCTGCCCCGCCAAAGTTCCGAGAAAACCGAGGATGGAGTCGCCCGATTCTCGCTCCAGCGTTTGAAAAGTCTCTAAATCATGGACCAGCACGAGGAAGGGGTCCCGTTGGGATGTCTCGTTAGAGGTCATTCGACCCCGATCGATGTCCAGTGAGTAGTGCTGGCGGTTGGACCCCCGCTCGACGATCACGTCAAGGGTGGCATCGACTCGCTGCATGGCTTCCAGCAGGAGGCGAGCGGGTTCGTCCGAAGCCGCCCGCTGGATTTGTGCCTCAAGGCTTCGGTTCCACTGGTCGGGCACTCGATGACGATAGAAATTTCTGACCTCAGGGTTCATGTCACCTCTGTCGGTTGGCGCGTTGCCGCGAGCGCCTTCTCCGCTGGTATTCAGTGACGGCTTCCTCATGCTCTCGGTAGGTTGCAGAAAATTCATGGGTTCCGTCGTTTCGGGAGACAAAGTAAAGGAAGCGAGTCTCGGCCGGTTCGACCACGGCCTGTAGGGCTTCGATGCCTGGGTTGGCAATGGGGCCCGGTGGGAGAGCCTCAATGCGATACGTGTTGTAGGGGTTGTTACGGTCTCGCAGGTGGGCCCGGGTTAGATTTCCGTCGAAGTCGGGGATGCCGTAGATGACCGTCGGGTCCGTTTCTAGACGCATGCCTCGGTCCAGTCGATTCAAAAAGACAGCTGCAATCAGCGGTCGCTCGCTTGGTTCAGCTGTTTCTTTCTCGACAATCGAGGCCAGCGTGACGATTTCGTTTTGGGAAAGCCCCGACTGTCTGGCCAGGGGTGCGATTCTCTCCGACCAGACTCGGTTGAATTCGCGGACCATGATGGCTGTGATCTCTCGCTCCGAAAGGCCTCGAGGCAGCGTATAGGTATCGGGGTAGAGGTATCCCTCGAGGCTCGAACCGGGAACGCCAAGGGCAGCCGCCCATTCGGGGTCGTTGGCAGCTTGGATGAAGGCACTGGCTTCTCCGAGGCCCTGGTCTTCCAATCGCTGCGCGATTTCCGCCGCTCGACTGCCCTCCGGAATTGTGAGCGACCAGGTCTTCACTCGGCCCGTGGTGATCATGCCAAGGATGGACTCAGGCGTTTGGTCAGGGGAGAGCTCGTACTCGCCCACTTGGAGCTGGCCATCCAAACCCTCATACCTCGCCAGCCAACGGGTGGCCCGGGCACTGCGCAACAAGCCCCGCTCCTGGAGTCGCCGGGCAATCCCGCTCATCGATTCGCCGGCTTCGACCCTAAACAACTCGGGCGCCGGGCGCTCGGCAGCGGGTTGGAGGAGTTCCTCCGCTTTTCGGACACCCAAAACGCCCACCACGAGAACTAGGACGACCGCTGCAAGCATGAAGCGCATTAGCGCTCGGACTCAGGCAGCTTAGGGGTCATCGCAGGGGGCATTGGGGTGGCTTCATGGCGGGCCCGCTCCTTTGCGGGGTCGGATTCCGCGGAAGCTCGGGCGCGTGCGTTCGATCGAAGTTCAAGATAGGTCCGCAGGATGATCGAGGCGGCCACTTCGTCGACATGCTGCCGGGCTCGTCGTCCGCCATGCCCTTGTGCGCGCAAGGCCCGTTCCGCCTCGACACTCGTCCAGCGCTCATCAAGGGTTTCGACCGGAATGCCGGCCTGGTGGGCCAAAGACTGGGCAAAACGTTCAGCCGATTCAGCCTCGGGCCCTTTTCGGCCGTCCATGTGGCGGGGAAGTCCCACGACGGCGCAACCCACCTCCTTCTCGACGATGAGTTCTCGGAGCGCTTTCAGATTTTGTTTGGCGTTGCCGCTCTTCAGTGTGCCCGCGGGAAATGCGAACACGCCCTCACTGTCCGAGAGGGCGAGGCCAATGCGTTTATGGCCGAGATCGATGCCGAGAATCCGCATGGCGGCCGATTGTAGCGGCGAGGGGCCAGGGGGTGGTGCTCATCCGTCAATTTTCACTTTTTTTTCGCCTTTTGGTTGACTCGATCGTTGGCCGGCGGCTACTGTTGGCGGTGTCGGCCCCCCCGACATCCCAGATTCGCGCTTCATCCAGTCGGTTCACAGACCCGCGGATGGAGCGAAATTCGGGTAAAAATACGTCTGAACCGTGCCTCCTCCTCGCGGTCCCGCCTACGGATCGAAAACCCTGGACTCTAAAGAGCGCACAGAGCAACAGATGGATTCGCCGATAGGCGTTGAAAGGCGTCCCTCGCAAGGCCCCTTGGGGAACGAAGGGGCCGACTTGAACGAAGGGGCGTCTACCAACGAAACCGCTCCTGTACCGCGTCCGGGGCTCTCCCTTTGGGTGGCAACCGCCGGCGGCGTAGGATTTGGCCCTTGGGCCCCGGGAACCTGGGGCGCGCTCGTTGCGATCCTGCTTTACGTCTCGATTTTGGACCGACTGACCTGGCCTTGGTTCGTTGCTCTCGTCGTGCTCGTCACTGCGGTGGGCATCTGGGCTTCAGGGGCTGTCGAAGCATGGTTCGGAAAGCCAGACGATGGCCGTATTGTCATCGATGAGGTGGCCGGTCAGCTGATTGCCTTGGTTCCGGTCACGCTCGTCCAGGGATTACCCCTCGGCATTCTTCCCGTGCCCGGTGGCCCGGCCGAGTCGAATCAAGGAATCGGCTTCACTTGGTTTTTGGTTGTGACCGCATTCGTCGCATTCCGGTGGTTTGATATTCGAAAACCGGGGCCGGTCGCATGGGCAGAGAAAAATTTCAAGGGAGGGTTGGGCGTGATGGCCGACGATGTCGTTGCGGGTTGTCTCGCGGCCGTCGTGGTGGTCTTACCGGCTTTTCTGAGAGTTGTGGCGAGTCTACGGTCAGTTCTCGAGGGGGCCTCGATATGAAGGCCGAAATCTTGACCATCGGTGACGAAGTGCTGCGCGGCGAGATCGTGGATTCGAATAAGGCCCTACTCGCCCAGAGGCTGCTTTCTCTCGACATCGAATGTCACTACCAGAGTTCCATTCGTGACGACCGACAAGACATGGAAGAAGCCTTTTCCCGCGCAGTCGAACGAAGCGATGTTCTGTTGGTTTCGGGCGGGCTTGGCCCCACTCGGGATGACATCACAACCGAAGTGATGAGCGAAACGTTTGGGCGGCCCCTTTTTCTCGATGAGGGCTCGCTCGAAGCGATTCGGGCCTTTTTCCAGAATGTTGGTCGCGAGATGAGCGACACCAACCGGAAACAAGCGTTCTTTCCAGAGGGGGCCGACATCTTGACCAACCCGGTGGGAACGGCGCCGGGTTTCGCCTTAGAGCAATCGGGTTGTCTGATCTTTTGCTTGCCCGGGGTTCCGCGTGAGCTTTCGCTGATGATGGACGAGCAGGTTCTGCCCCGATTGGGGGCAGTCTTGGGGGGGACGCGTGTTCGAGCCCGAATTCTGCGCACCTTTGGGATCGGAGAATCCTCGCTGGAGAACGAGCTCAGTGATTTGGCTCGCCAGGGCGGGGCAGAAATTGCTTTTCGAACGACCTTTCCTGACAACTTGCTGCGGATCATTGCGCGTGGCCGCTCAACCGATGAGGCCGATGCGCAAATCACCGAACTCGCTGGGGTCGTCCGAGAGCGTCTCGGGGATCTGGTGTACGCCGAAGAGGATGAATCGATGGCGGCGACCGTCGTTCGCCTTTTCAGTGAACAATCGGCCCGGATCGCTGTGGCCGAGTCGTGCACCGGAGGGCTGATTGCCCAGAATCTGACCTCGGTCCCGGGCGCCTCTGGCTGTTTCGTAGGGGGAGTTGTGGCGTACGCGAATAGCGCCAAGGAGTCATTGCTCGGGGTTCCGGAGTCGATGTTGGCCGAATTTGGAGCGGTCTCTGAACCGGTTGCCCGCACGATGGCGGAGTCGGTCCGTCAGCGGTTCGGGGCAGATGTGGGTGTGGCCACTACGGGGATTTCGGGTCCCGACGGCGGGACAGCCGACAAACCTGTGGGTCTGGTTCACTTGGCGATGAGTTGGGGGCCGGGGCCCGCGTCGACCTCAGCGGGCCTACATAGCGATCATTTTGTCTTCCCGCTCGATCGTTTGCGTCATCGCGTACTGACCGCGCAGGTGGCCTTGGACTGGATGCGCAGATGGGCGTTGGGGCTTGAGTTGGTTGGTCCGAGTCTATTGCGAAAACTCGGTGGCAGCTCGGCCCCGCCTTTTCCGGGGGCGCCGAAGGCATAGGGCGTAAGTCATTGAACCAATCTGAACAGCACACCCCATTCACGCAACCGATCAGACAGAGCGAGTGGGTCCCGTTAAACGATCATTTGGAGGAGTAAAGAATGGCCAAGACCAAGAATGACAGTCAGGACAAGGGACGTAACGAGGACGCCGCACGTCAGAAAGCCATCGAACTAGCCGTTTCGAATATCGAGAAGCAGTTCGGAAAGGGTTCGATTCAGACAATGACCAGTGAGGGGTCCGGTGAGCATGTGCCGTGTTTTTCCAGCGGCGGGCCCAGTCTCGACTTGGCTCTCGGTATCGGGGGTTATCCGCGGGGTCGGGTCATCGAGATCTACGGTCCCGAGTCGAGCGGCAAGACGACTCTGACTCTGCACGCGATTGCGGAGGTGCAGCGAGCCGGGGGAGTGGCCGCCTTCATTGATGCTGAGCACGCACTGGATGTGAACTATGCCCGTCGGCTGGGGTTGAATATCGAAGATTTGCTGGTTTCCCAGCCAGACACAGGTGAGCAGGCTCTCGAAATTGCCGATGTCCTTCTGCGCTCCGGTGCGATCGATCTGGTTGTCATCGACTCTGTGGCTGCGTTGGTTCCGCGTGCGGAACTCGAAGGCGACATGGGGGATACCCACGTGGGCCTTCAGGCGCGTTTGATGAGTCAGGCGTTGCGGAAGTTGACCGGGACGGTCTCGAAGTCAGGGGCATCGGTGATCTTCATCAATCAGATACGCATGAAAATCGGGGTCATGTTTGGAAGCCCCGAAACCACTACCGGTGGCAACGCGCTTAAGTTCTATTCATCGGTGCGTCTCGATGTTCGCCGAATTGCGGCCATCAAGGACGGGGACAACGTGGTTGGCAATCGAACTCGGGTGAAGGTCGTGAAGAACAAGGTGGCCCCTCCGTTTCGTCAAGCCGAGTTCGACATTATCTACAACGAGGGGATCTCAAGGGAGGGCGATCTCCTCGACCTCGGGGTTGATGATGGGGTCGTGGAGAAGAGCGGCTCTTGGTACTCCTACGGAGAGGAGCGAATAGGACAGGGTCGCGAGAACGCCCGTCGCTTCTTGAAAGAGAACCCTGAGGTGGCGGCCCGTCTGCAGGATCAGGTGTACTCGTCTCGAGGATTGAAACAGCCTGTTTTGGCAGCGCCCCTCGAGCCCGTGCCGGAAGACGAGGCCGAGTGAGCTGAGGGTCCGGCTTTCTCAATTCTGACAACCGTATGTGGTGCGTGCGGGGGGGGGGCTCCTCCTCCCCGCGCGTCCTCGGCGGAAGGTTCCCTCGTGTGGGGCCTACCGCTCGAAGCGGGCTATCGCTATCCGAATGGTGGGGGTGTCCCCCTATACCTGAGTCCAGTGTGAGCGGACGCCTCCACTGGCCCGCGATCTGGTCCTGCGGATCGGCCGAGATTTTTCGATCCTCAAGGCGTTGCCCCGAGCGGTCGAAACATCGGTTGTATCGCTGGCCGCGCACTTCTGCTCGGCCTTCGGGCAGGCCTGGAGAATCAGACGCTTCATGGGGATGGAACTCAACGAAATCTTGAAAGTCGCCATCAAGGGGGGGGCCTCGGATATTCATCTGAAATCGGGTCTACCTCCGATGTTTCGCGTAGATGGAGCACTGGTTCCGCTCCGCAATGGAGAAAGAATCGTCCCTGACGAGATTCAGAAGATGGCCTTGTCCATTATGAACCCAGTCCAGAAAGCCCGGTTTGAGGAGCATCGCGAGGCCGACTTGGCCTACGGACTTCCGGGGCTTGGACGTTTCAGAGTTAACGTGTTCCAGCAACGGGGCACCATTGGGATCGTCTTTCGAGTCATCCCCTTCGGAGTGAAGACCATCCAAGAACTTCATCTTCCGAAGGTGGTCGAGCAGATCGCCCAGGAGAACCGGGGGCTCGTCCTTGTGACCGGGACGACCGGCTCGGGCAAATCGACTTCTCTGGCCGCAATGATCGAGCAGATCAACTCTGAACGGACCTCTCACATTATGACGATTGAGGACCCGATTGAGTTTTTGATTCGGGATCGTCGGTCGATTGTGAATCAGCGCGAGATTGGTGTGGACACTCACAGCTTTGCCAACGCCCTCCGCGCCGCTCTACGCCAAGACCCCGATGTGATTTTGGTGGGCGAAATGCGCGACTTCGAGACTATTGAAACCGCTCTGACGGCGGCTGAAACGGGTCACTTGGTGATGAGCACCCTTCACACCTTGGATGCCACCGAAACAATCAATCGAATCATCTCCGTCTTCCCCCCCTACCAGCAAAAGCAGGTCCGTCTGCAGTTATCGATGATCCTTAAAGCGGTGATCTCCCAAAGATTGGTTCCCAGGGCGGATGGGAAGGGCCGTGTGCCCGCCCTTGAGGTTCTGGTTTCCACCGCCTTGACCCGCGAACTGATTGCGGACAAAGATCGCACCAAGGAACTTTCCGACGCGATCGCCAAGGGACACACCACCTACGGAATGCAAACCTTTGATCAGAGCTTGATGTCTCTGGTCAAGCAGGGTCTCGTGACCTACGAAGAGGCGCTCAAGCACGTTTCCAATCCGGACGACTTTGCGCTGCGTTTTCGTGGCATTGCTTCGACCTCTGATTCAGGCTGGTCTGACTTCACTGGAGAGGAAGAGGATTCTCAACCGGACGGCCCCAGGGAGGGGGCCAGTGGCGATGAATTGCTTAGCGACGAGTTCAACATCGATCGTTTCTGAGTCGATTTTAGTCTGAGGGCCTGGAAACCTCCCCGAGGCCTCCGCGGGCCGGTATAGTCCGGTGACATGTCGAAATCCGCCCGTGAAATACGAGAAGACTTCCTTGAATTCTTCGAGGAGCGTGGCCACCGCCGGGTGAAGAGCGCGTCGGTCGTGCCCGAGTCCGATCCCACGTTGATGTTCGTCAATGCCGGGATGGTGCCGTTCAAGCGCACCTTTCTCGGGGAGGAAGTTCGGAATTACAACCGGGCGACAAGCTCTCAGAAGTGCATTCGAGTTTCTGGAAAACACAACGATCTCGAGAACGTCGGCCGAACTCCACGACATCACACTTTCTTTGAGATGCTCGGAAATTTCTCCTTCGGCGACTATTTTAAAGCCGAGGCGATTGGATTTTCCTGGGAGCTGTTGATCGGAAAAATGGGCTTGCGGGAAGAGCAGCTGGCCGTCTCCGTGTTTGAAGAAGACGACGAGGCCTTTAACCTCTGGCGCGACGAAATGGGCCTTCCCGAGAGCAAGATTTACCGCCTCGACGAGAAGGAAAATTTCTGGTCCATGGGCGATACCGGGCCGTGTGGTCCCTGTTCGGAGATCCATTTCGATTTTGGTCGGCCAGAAAATTGCCCGAGCGCCGTGTGCGACCCGTCCTGTGAATGTGGTCGCTGGTTGGAGATATGGAACCTCGTTTTCATGCAGTTCAATCGGGATGCTTCAGGCAGAATGGAGCCCCTGCCTCGCCCCTCGATTGATACGGGCGGTGGCCTAGAGCGTTGGGCGGCTGTGCTTCAGGGGGTTCGGAACAACTACGACACGGATCTCTTTATGCCTCTAATTCACCGGGCCCAGGACATTTCAGGGGTCACCCTGGGTGATGACGTGGATAAGGATGTGTCCTTGAGGGTTGTGGCGGATCACGCCCGGACTTTGGCTGTGATGATCGGGGATGGAGTTCTTCCCTCGAATGCGGGGCGGGGGTATGTGCTGCGTCGAATTCTGCGTCGAGGCGCGCGGCATGGCGTTCTTTTGGGTCTCGAAGAGCCGTTCCTCTACCAGGTTGCGGATGCGGCGATTGATGAACTGGGTGATGTCTACTCCGATCTGGTCGAACGACGGACCTACATCACAGACCGCATTCGTCGCGATGAAGAACGGTTTCTTTCAACGCTCTCGAAGGGGTTGGCTTTGCTCGAGGAGGAAATCCAGCAAGCCGAGAGCGAAGGGCTTGAGCAGTTGCCGGGTGAAACGGCGTTCAGGCTCTACGACACTTACGGGTTTCCGCTGGACCTGACAGCCGACATCTTGGTTTCTCATTCGATGTCCGTTGACCAGAAGGGTTTCGACCGTGCAATGCAAGGGCAGAGAGATCGGGCGCGGGCGGCTTGGGTGGGTAGCGGCGACGAAGGTGTTTCTCAGGTTTACGGCCGTATCGCTGCGGACTGCACGACTCAGTTCAATGGACATGAACGCTTGGATGCCGCATCTCGACTAACGGCGCTTCTCCGGGATGGCCAGCCGGTGGATTCGGCTGAATCTGGGGATCGAGTCGAGGTTGTCTTTGAAGAGACGCCCTTTTATGCCGAAAGCGGAGGACAAGTAGGCGATCGGGGCCGCATTGAGACACCCACGGGTGTGATTTCGGTCGAAGATACGCAGAAGCCGGTCGATGGTCTGTTTGTCCATCGCGGTGTCGTCTCGGAAGGTGAAGTGTCGGTCGGGTCGGAGGCGCAACTCCATGTCGATGAAGACTTGCGCGCTGCGACGATCCGGAATCACAGTGGCACGCACCTCTTGCATGCTGCTCTGCGAGAGGTTCTCGGACCTCAGGCCATGCAGAAAGGCTCTCTCGTAGGACCGGATCGCCTTCGTTTTGATTTTACCCACGACGCACCGCTCTCTGAAGCGGAGCTGAAGTTGATCGAGTACCGGGTCAACGGCTGGATTGAAGAAAATTGGCCGCGGGCGACGCGACTGATGTCCTATGACGAGGCGGTTGCAGCGGGCGCCATGGCCATCTTTGAAGAAAAATATGGCGATGAGGTCCGAGTCGTCAGCTTTGGGGAGCGGAGCACTGAGCTTTGCGGCGGCGTCCATGCAGACGCCACTGGAGACATTGGGTTGTTGAAAGTACTCAGCGAAACCGGGATTGCAGCCGGCGTACGGAGGATCGAGGCGCTCACTGGGATGGGGGCGCTGGAGCATATTCGGCAGCAGGAGGCCTTGGCCCAGAGCGCCGCGTCGCTCTTGAAGGTTCCCCTCGCCGAACTGCCGGCGCGCATTGAAAGGCTCCTCGAAGAGCGCCGGGACCTCGAACGTCAACTCGAGCAAGCCCAAGCCGCTCAACTCGGGGCCAACGTCGGGGATCTATTGTCTGGGGCCGAGGACGTGGACGGGGCGAAGATCCTTGGCGTTCGACTCGATGAGGTCGATGCGAAGGCCATGCGGGGCATGGTGGATGATTTTCGGAATCGTCTGGGGCCGAGCGTGGTCTGCTTGATCTCCCAATCGGGTGAGAAGGTGCTGCTGGCCGTTGGGGTGACGTCAGATCTGACCGACCGTTTCAAAGCTGGTCAAATGATTCGCGAACTGGCTGGTCTGGTGGGCGGTGGTGGCGGTGGGCGGCCTGATTTCGCCCAGGCAGGAGGGAGCAACCCGTCGGGAATCGATGCCGCATTGGCCCGTTTCCGTGAACTATGTGGCGGTTCTTGACCGAGATCTTGAGCAATTCCAACTATGACGCCTCAGTACATCAACTCACCGTATTGGATTGAACGCAGGGCGACTCGGGTCGTTCGTGTTGGCGACGTGGAAATCGGTGGCTCGAATCCACTTCGCATCCAGTCTATGACGAATACCGACACAATGGACACGAAAGCCACCGTCGACCAAATCGAACGGCTGGCTGCGGCGGGTTGTGAAATTGCGCGGGTTACGGCGCCTTCGATCCGTGATGCGGAGAACCTCCGTGAAATTCGTTCAGAGCTTTCAATGCGACGTATTGGGATTCCCCTCGTGGCCGACATTCACTTCACACCCAATGCGGCGATGATTGCCGCGGAGTGTGTGGAAAAGGTTCGCATCAACCCGGGCAACTATGCCGACAAGAAGAGATTTGAAGTTCGTGAGTATGACGACGCCGAATATGAGGCGGAGCTGAGCCGAGTGGCCGATCGCTTTAGGCCGCTGGTGAAGCGCTGTCGGGACCAGGGTGTGGCGATGAGGATTGGGACCAATCATGGGTCTCTGTCCGACCGAATCATGAACCGGTTCGGCGATTCTCCCCTTGGCATGGTGGAGAGTGCCCTGGAATTCCTGGATGTCTGCGAGCAGGAGAACTATCGAGAAGTCGTCTTCAGCATGAAGGCTTCGAACACCCATGTGGCGCTCCAGGCGTATCGGCTCTTGGCGGCACGACTCGCTGAGCGATCGTCAGGGGAACCTTCCTACCCTTTTCATCTGGGTGTTACGGAAGCGGGCGATGCCGAAGATGGCCGGATCAAGAGTGCAATCGGGATCGGAGGTCTTCTTGAGGACGGCCTGGGGGATACTCTCCGTGTTTCGCTGACCGAGGATCCGGTTCGAGAAATTCCTGTTGCTCGACGGATCGCGGATCGCGCCATGGCGCGATGGCACGAGGCGGCGGGGTCGAAGGCACCGGCGGTGGATGCAGGGCTTCCCTTTACGCCTTTTTCCTACAGTCGTCGTGAGACGGAGCCGCGGTTATGCGGTGGCCTGAGCGTCGGGGGCGAGGCGCCGGTCGCCGTGGAGATCGATCTTGGGCCCGGCTTCTTCGAGCCGAGTGATCTGGTTGAAACCTGCTCGAAACTGTCCCGATGTCTCTTCGAGGTGGGCGATGTGGCGGTGGAGTCACTCCTCGTCGACGTGATGGATCGGACGGATCTGGATCGAGTTTCGGAAGCAAGGCGCACGCTCGACCAAGTGGGCCTATCGATTCCCCTGGCGATTCGGATGAAGCCCTCGCTCTTTGCGGGCGATTGCAAAATACCCGCCGAAGCAAGCCGGTTGGTTCTGCCCGTCGAGGCGGATTTGGACCAGTCGGTCTTTCAGGCTGCGGCCGACGCTGCAGGGGACGCGGAGCGGCCATTGGAGTGGGCCCTCGAACTGGAGATCCACGAGATCGAAGTCGCTCTCCGGACGATTTTGGCAGAGCCCTCCGCCGGCCCCCCGCCGGCCTGGATGTTTTCGATACAAAGCGTGCGTCCGATCCAGGCTGTTCGCGCTCTCGCTGCGATGCTCTCGAAAGGTCCGGAGGCTCGCGCTCCCATCGTTTTAAGGCATGGCCTGCAGAGGCATGGGCAGGCCTTCGATGCTGAAGCCGCGCTCATCGCGGCGGCGACTGACCTCGGGGCGCCGCTTTGCGATGGGCTTGGCGACATGCTCTCGATTGGGCTGGGGCGTGTGGATCCTGGGGCGGGCCTCGACCTGGCCTACCGGATTCTTCAGGGTGCACGCCTGCGAACAACGCGGACTGAGTACATCTCTTGCCCTTCCTGTGGACGGACGCTGTTTGATCTTGAAGAGACGACCGCGCGCATCAAAGCGGCGACGGGACATCTCTCCGGGGTAAAAATTGCCGTGATGGGGTGCATCGTCAACGGCCCCGGAGAAATGGCCGACGCTGATTTTGGTTATGTCGGGTCAGGTCCCGGAAAGGTGAACCTCTACGCTGGCAAGGAGGTCGTGGAGCGGGGCGTTCCCGAGTCCGACGCGACGGAGCGTTTGGTGACTTTGATCCAAGAGCAGGGTCGCTGGTCGGGCGAGGAATCCTGAATCAGGGCATCCCCTCAAGGGCGACCGGGGGAGGCCACGCTGGGGAGAGACGCCCCATGTTGGTCGGCGTATTGCCTCAGTTCGTCATAGATCGTCAGCGTGGCGGAATCACGGATCGACGGATGATTCCGGCCAAAAAAGAAAGAAAGGCCCATCACGATCAGGAGCCCGATGACGAGCCCTTCGAGGGCCCCAAGTGCTCCGCCGCCGATGCGGTCTGCCCAGGAGAGGCCCACCAGCCTCACCCCACGACGAATCAGATAGCCGAGGCCGCCCACCGCGAAGGCTGCGATCACCGCTAGAACTGTGCCTGCAATCCAATTCGGTGGGACCGGTCCGGTTTCGCCTCCGGTGACCTGGGTCAGCCACGCGCCCAGGGGCGGGGCGCCGTAGCGGGCGGCTAAAACCGCCGCCCCCAATGCCGCCATCGAGAATGTTTCACGGATCAGGCCGATGGTGAGGCCGCGGAGAATCGCCACGACAAGCACAAGGCCGACGGCGCCGTCGACCAGAGAAAAGTCTCCGTTCATCTCGATGGCTCGGGGTCGGTTTGCTGCGCCGGGCTGCTGCGGGCGAGGCGCCGGTAGAGCTCGATGTCTTCGCGGCCTGGGCAGTCCGCGGCGACGCGATCCCATTCCGCGAGGGCCTCTTGCGCCCGCCCGAGTGAATAATGGGTCAGGCCGAGTTGAATTCGCGCATCGACGAGTCCCGGGTTGGCCCGGAGAATCCGTTTAAACTCTCTGGTTGCCTGGTCGGGGAGGCCCGCCTCCCTGAGGACGACTCCGAGCCGATGCCGGATATCGTGGAAGTTGGGGCAGCGATCGAGCGCTTTTCGATACGCTTCGATTGCTTCGCGCTTTTCCCCTGCCTCCGCGTAGGCGTCGCCCACCTTCGCCTGAAGATTCGCCAGCTTGCCTCGAGTCGTTGGGTCTAGGCGATTGGGGCCGGGATTGGAGACCGAGGCGGCTCGCTCCGCAAGTTCCCTTGATCGATCGAAGTCGCCACGTCGTTCATGGATTGAGGCGAGGGCAAGCAAGGCTTCAGCGTATTGCGGATTGAGCCGAATCGCCTTTCGAAGACTCTCCGCTGCGGCGTCGAGGTCTCCTTTACGCTCAAAGAGAATGCCGACCATGTAGTGAATGTCGGCGAAGTTCTCGCGGCTGTTCAGGAGAGAAGAGAAGGCTTCAAGGGCCGGATCGATCTCGCCCTCGTCGAAGTGCTTCCGGCCCCGCGCATACATTTCGCGTTCGACCACCGACATCGGCTGAGAGCTCGCCATCTCGCGCTGCGCCCCCCCCAGTTGGCTCACCATTTCGACCCCCGGATTTTACCCTTCGGATGCGATCGCGCACGTGCCCCGAGGGCGATTCCCCTTGAGCCTACTCAGCTCGGGAGATCCGTTCGTCTGCTCGCTCCGCATACGGTGAATCGCTGAAATTCTCGCGCACAACGTGATAGAGCCGAAGAGCTTCCTCGGTTCGTTTCATGTGCTCGTAACAGACGGCAAGCTTGTAGAGAGCCTCGGGATCCAGGCCGAGGCCCGGATACTCGTTGATGACCCCCCGGAAGCGGTTGGCAGCAGATTGGAACTGAGTCCGGACCAGATAGAAGTCGCCGATTTCCATCATATTGTCGGCCAATCGGGTTCTCAGCTGCTGCAGGATGATCTCCCCGTCTCGGGTTTCCGGATCGTAGGGATATCGGGTGCTCAAGATTTCCAGGTACTTCAAGGCTTCGTGTGTCGAAGTCTGGTCGCGGTCGATCGAACTGATTTGGTTGTAGTGGCACAGGGCCGATCGCAGAATCGTGTAGGGAACCTTTGGGTTCTGAGGGTGAAGGTCGGCGAAGTCGCGATAGTAGGAGAGCGCCTCATCGAATTTGGCGTCGTCAAAATAGGCGTCCGCAATCTTGAGCTGGGCCTCGATTTCGTAGTCGCTGTAAGGATAATTGTCGATGATGGCTTGGAAGGTTTCGATCGCTTTCTCGTAACGGACCCATTTATATATTCCGAGAATTTTTCGCCCTTTCAGGAGCTTCTGCCCTTCCGCGAAGAGCTCGGCGGCCGGAGGCACGTCCTCGAAGTCGGGCTCCCGACTACAGCCCGCACCCAGGAAAACAAGCCCCGCAAAGAGGAGAACGGAGAGGCCGGCGGTCGAGCGCGCCGCCTGGGTCACGAGTGAAGTCGGTCGTTGGAGGCGGGCCTTCAAGAGGTCTCCCGTCTGGATCGGGCGAATTCGAGAAGGGAACAGGGCCGTCTCAGGGCTCTCCAGCGAGACACGGATCGCCAATCCGCCCCGCGAGAGACGCAAAATTACCGGCCCCGCCAGGGGGTGTCAATTTTGCTACGATTCGCCATTGGCAAAAAAGATGGAGCAAGAAAGCGGCATCGGGCATACAAGACCGCCTGGGCTGATCTGCTCTGTCGGCTACGCGCTCTCGTGGGTGGGGGCGGGTCTTACGGCCGATGCGGGGAAATGCTCGATCGCCGAGGCGGGGGCATTGGCCCAGCCATCTGCAGAAATGGGAGAAGCGGTTCATGAATCTCGAAGACGAGCAGAAACTGAAATTTGACCGCCGACTGCGCAATCGCCGCGGCTGGGTAAAAGAGGACGACGTTCAAGCCTATGAGCAGGCCCTCCCGGATGTTTCCGACAAAGCTGCCGCAGATGAAGATGAGCAAGCGCAGACGTCAGAAGAAGCCCATTAAGGCTCTTTGAGCCTCGAATCGAGCGAGTTGACGTGATCAAGGAAAAATACGGACCGAAACTTGATCAGTGGATCAAGGCTCTGTTTCCGATTCTATTCAAGAGCCCGATCGATCCTAATTTGCTCACGATCGTTGGCGCGGGCGTTTGTGTGACTTCCGCAGTGGCCTTTGGAATGGGGCATTTCCTGATCGGGGCTCTCCTGCTGACCCTGGGCGGAGTCTGCGATCTTGTCGATGGGGTCGTGGCGAGGCACTGGAAGATCTCGACCGCGTTTGGCGGCTTCCTGGATTCGACCCTGGATCGCCTCGTCGATATGGCCGTTCTGATCGCTCTGGTGGTCTATTACGGGCAGTCTGGCGATCTGACGACCGCCTTGGTGGCGGCGGTGGGTCTGATTGCCAGCGTGCTCACGTCCTATACCAAGGCCCGAGCCGAGGCGATCGACGTTCCGATGGCAGGCGGCTTCATCGAGCGGGGCGAGCGGATCGTTCTGATCGTGGCGGGCGGCGCTCTCGGTTTGATGGAGCCTGCGCTGTGGATTCTGGCGGTTGGCGCCACGGCGACCGTTGTCCAGCGCTTTGACGCGGCCCGCAAGGGTTTTGATCGTCTCGGCGATGCGTCTCCGGGTTCAGGCGCTTCGGGTCGGCCAGTCGCCCACAGCGAATAGGGTCTCGAATTCAGTAGGCCCAGGATCAGGGAGGAGAGGGCATGTCGGACCAGCCAGCGGGCGAGAAGGCTTCATCGCCGCCGCCGGGGCTTCCTGGAATCGATTTCTCGACGCTCATTCTTTCTCTTTCAACCACGGCGCTCTGCCAGATGGGCGCGGTGCCGGACCCGACTTCGGGTGTTCGTTTGCCGCCCAATCGCGTAATCGCTCAGCAAACGATCGATACCGTCGAAATGCTCCGAGAGAAGACCCGAGGCAATCTCGACGAAGAGGAGCGCAAGCTTCTCGACTCGTTGCTTTATGAGCTCCGGTTGAAATTCGTCGAGATGCCTGAATAGGCTGTGCCGGTCTCAGATGTGCAGCGGCAGAGCGCAAGCGAAATAGTCCTCTCGGCACCGGCCAAGGTGAATCTGGGCCTTCGAGTCGTTGGCCGCCGCGAAGATGGTTATCACCTGATCGAAAGCCTCTTTGTCCCCATCACTCTCTGTGATGATGTTCGCGTCGAGTGTGTGCCGGCCGGGCGTACGACCGTCGAACTCTCGGTTCAGATCGATCCGTCGGCGCCGGACTCTCTGGCCCGGTCGGTGCCATCGGGTCCCGAAAACCTTGTCCACCAAGCCGCGCGGGTCTTTCTGGAGGCTGCAGAGGCGACAGCCTCCGTACGAATTTTGCTGCGCAAGCGTATTCCATCGGGGGCCGGATTAGGGGGCGGGTCAAGCGATGCGGCCTCTGTTTTTCGGGCCCTGACGCAGCTGATACCGAATCGGGTGGCCCCTGAAGCTCTCGCGCAGCGGGCTTTGGCCCTTGGGGCGGATATTCCATTCTTCCTCGATCCTCAACCGGCTCTTGTTCGGGGCATCGGTGAAAAAATCGAGCCGATTCAGGGGGTGCCGCTCCTGAGCCTGATTCTTGGCCATCCGGGAGAGGCTCTGGCGACCCCAGAGGTCTTTCGGGTCTGGGATGCCCTCCCTGATGCGTTGACGCCGTCCCCCGCAGGCTCTACGCTGCGCGCCCTCTTGGGACGGCTGACAGGTGCCTCCGCAACTGCGGTGGAGCTGGCGGAAGTCCTCGGAGACTTGCTTGAGAATGATCTGGAAAAAGCGGCCGTGCGGCTCTGCCCGCCTGTCCGTCGTCTCCAGGAGCGGCTTTCGAGAGCAGGGGCCCTGGCGACGGGCATGTCGGGGAGCGGTGCGACGGTTTTTGGCGTCTTCGCGGACGGCAAAGCCGCCGCCCAAGGTTTCGAGCAGCTTGCCCCGGGGGCTCGAGAATGGTGGCATCTTGCTCAAACGGTCGCTCGAGCAGGTGTCGCCGGGTAAGCTAGGCCCTGGGGTTTGCGAGACATCCCAAGCCGCAGGTGCCGGTGAGGGCATAGGCAGGGTGATCGTGAACCGATCTTGGGGCGTGGCCAAATGGTAAGGCAGCGGCCTTTGGAGCCGCCGATTGTAGGTTCGAGTCCTACCGCCCCAGCCAAGATTGTCTTGGCGGGAAACGGGACGCGTCCCGCTAACAGATGAGACCACCACCATGCAGGATCTTCTTCTTTTTCATGGCAATGCGAACGCCCCGCTTGCGCGGGACGTAGCGGACTATCTCGACATCGAGGTGGGCAAAGCGGATGTCGGCACGTTCAGCGATGGCGAGTGCAATGTTGAGATCGGAGAAAACGTTCGCGGTCGCGATTGTTTCATTCTCCAATCGACCTGTGCTCCAGCCAACACTCATCTGATGGAGCTGCTGATCATGACCGATGCGCTGCGGCGTTCATCGGCTCGTCGGATCACCGCCGTTGTTCCGTATTACGGCTACGCCCGTCAAGATCGAAAGGTTCGTCCCCGGGTTCCGATCAGCGCGAAGCTCGTGGCCGATCTGATTACCTCGTCAGGAGCAGACCGCCTGCTGTGTATGGATCTGCACGCGGGTCAGGTTCAGGGTTTTTTCAATATTCCCGTCGACAACCTTTTTGCAACGCGACTTTTGCTCGAGCGAGTCAAGCAAAGCGCAACCGGCGAAGTGGTGATCGTGTCACCCGACGCGGGGGGGGTCGAGCGGGCTCGAGCATTTGCAAAGATTCTGGATTCAACACTGGCCATCATCGATAAGCGTCGAGAAGTGGCTAACGTGGCCAAGGTGATGAACATCATTGGCAACGTCGAGGGCAAGACCTGCGTGATTGTTGATGACATGGTGGATACCGCGGGAACGCTTTGCGAGGCTGCACGTGCGCTGTTGGACGCTGGGGCGGTTCGGGTTTTGGCTGCGATCACCCATCCGATTCTTTCGGGGCCTGCGCTGAAGCGCGTGGCGGAGTCCAGTCTTTCGGAACTGATCGTGACGGACACCATCCCGCTCCGCCCGGAAGCTGTGAATCACCCGAAAATCAAGGTGATGTCCGTGGCTCGCCACATCGGTGAGGCCATTCGGCGAATTAATAACGAAGAGAGCGTGAGTAGCCTGTTTTAGGCCGCGTGACGAGCGGATGGCGATTGTCCGCCGCTTGACGAATTTGAGGAGAAGATCGTGGGTGAAGTATCAATTGAAGTGGCATTGCGCGACGGGCGCGGAAAACAGTCGAACCGAAAGTTGCGCGCGGCGGGACGGATTCCTGCAGTGGTTTACGGGCATGGCAACGACCCGGTGGCGCTGAGTCTGGACCCGGTTCAGCTTGAGCGAAAGATTCGCGCGAGCCACGCCGGCATGAATACGCTTTTTGATTTGACTGGGGAAGGTTCGGTTTCCGGACGCACGGTTCTCGTGAAGTCACTGCAGCGGGAGCCGGTTCGTGGAGGGCTGGTTCACGCTGACCTCTACGAGATCTCGGTGTCGGAGAATCTCCAAGTTTCTGTGCCGATACACCTTGCGGGTGAAGCGGCCGGAGTTGTAATGGGCGGTGTCATCGAGCACGTCTTGCGCGAACTAGAGATTTCCTGCCTTCCGGGCTCGATTCCAGACGAATTCGTGGCCGATGTATCGTCTCTCGAAGTGGGGGACTCACTGCACGTTTCGGACCTTGCCTTGCCGCAGGGCGTGGAACTGGTCACCGATGCAGCGCTCTCCGTGGTGTCTGTGATTCTCCCGCGCGCGACCGAGACGCAAGAAGCCGAGGAGACACAAGAAGAGACTGCAGAAGGAGCTGAGGCCGACGAGAAGCCGGAAGAGGGTGCGGCCGACTGAAGGTCGTGGACTTGGAGCGACTCGTCGTCGGGTTGGGCAACCCTGGCCCCCGCTATGCGGGAACCCGTCACAATGTGGGATTCGAGGTCGTTTCCGCACTGGCCGATGCAGAGGGAATTCCGCTGGGAGAACAGGGATTCCACTCTCTCTACGGTTCCGGCATGATTGCGGGTCAGTCCACAGCCCTTCTTCTGCCGCAGACCTTCATGAACGACTCAGGTCGGGCGGTTCGGGCTGCGCTGGGGGCTTGGCCTGGCGTGGCGCCCTCGCGGAGTCTACTGGTCGTGTACGACGACCTTGACCTTCCTGTCGGGCGCATCCGTCTCCGGCCATCGGGCCGAGCCGGCGGGCAGCGCGGCATGGAAAGCATCATTGTGGCCTTGGGTGGTGAGGATTTTGCCCGCCTTCGTTTTGGTATTGGTCGGCCAGTGGCTCCTGAGCCGATACGAGACTGGGTGCTCAGCCCCTTCGAGCCGTCCGTCGAGGGGGAGGCCCAGCGGACAATCGACCGGGCAGTTGAGGCGATTCGTCACTGGCTCAGCCATGGGATCGAGTCGGCGATGGATCAGTACAATCGAACCCATCCGATGGCTCCGGGACACGGCTGAGTCGATTCCGTTGCATTCCGTGAGGCTGGCCCAAGGGGCCTCTGAGCCGTTACGCTAGCGGGCGGCGCTCGCGTTTTTTCTGAGCCCCGTCGTATCTTCAGTGACGGAGATTCTTGATTGGCGGCATCGGTTCTTGAGCGAAGGGTTGTAGGTCGAGCGGCCGAGATGAGGGAGGGGCATGTCCAGTAGCGACAGCGTCGGCGGGCAAGGGATCGTCAATCTCCTGCAGGAGTTCTCCGTGCCGCTGCTCTCTGGCGTGGTTGTGGCCTTGCTGGCTGCGAATCTTGAGCCGGAGGGCTACGAGCATCTCCTGCATTGGCAGCCTTTCGGTTCGTTTGCGCTCTTGGGTCATGACCTGACGTTCCATTTTTTGGTCAACGACCTCTTTATGGTTTTGTTTTTTGGGATTGCGGCCAAGGAAATCACGGAATCTTGTCTTCCCGGTGGAAGCCTCAATCCGGTCCGCAAGGCCATCACTCCCCTCGTCGCCACCCTGGGTGGAGTTGTGGGGCCCGTCGGTATTTTCTTTCTCGGACTGTGGGGCGGCTTCGGCCTCGGATTTTTCGACGGAAAAGTGGATGACTGGAGCCTGCTGAGACAGGGTTGGGGGATTCCCACGGCGACGGATATCGCCCTGGCCTGGCTCGTGGCGAGAACCGTGTTTGGCCGGGGGCACCCCGCGGTGGCCTTTCTGCTCTTGCTCGCCGTCGCCGACGATGCGATCGGTCTCGTGATCATCGCCATTTTCTACGGGGATCCTGCGGTGCCCGCTGCGCCCGCCTACTTAAGCCTTGTGGTCTTGGGGATGGCCGTGGCGTGGGGGCTGAGGCGAGCCGGTGTGCAGAACTGGGTGGCTTACGTGGCCCTGGGTGGTCCCCTCGCCTGGAGCGGTTTGATGCTCGCCCATCTGCATCCCGCGCTGGCCCTGGCGGTGATTGTGCCCTTTATGCCGGCGCCGGCTGGGGATATGGGACTTTTTGCCAATGAAGACGAAGTGGATGTGATGGGAGATGAACTCGCCGAGGGCTATCACATTCACCATTCCCCGCTTCACCAGTTCGAACATCACCTCAAGCTCATTGTCGATTTCGGACTGTTCTTCTTCGCCTTTGCCAATGCCGGCGTTGCCTTCGCGGATATTGGCGCTCTGACCTGGCTGATTTTGGGAAGCCTGGTTGTGGGCAAGACACTTGGGATTACCGTCTTCGGCCTGGCTGCGCGGGCCTTGGGCCTGCCTCTTCCTTCCGGCATGACGATCAAAGATTTGATGATGGCCGGCTTCGTTGCGGCTTTGGGTTTGACGGTTGCGCTGTTTGTGGCCTCGGCGGCTTATCCACA
>JAQWNI010000260.1 GCA_029268645.1 Myxococcota bacterium | reverse complement strand
TAGATAGGGGTTTGTACAAGGACTCCCTCCCCGGGGCGCGTGCAGCTAAAAACCGCCGCCTCAAGCCCTTGAACGACGTTGACGAGCGGGCGGACTTGTTCCGGCGCCACCGTCCAGCCGAAGCGCTCTGCGAGGCGTTGGACCAGAGCTCTCCGCAGTCGAGTGGAGATCGGTACGTTGTGGTAGCCGAGCTGACTCCGTGATACGAGCCGCCCGAGGGCTTCACGAATGGGGGGCGCGACGGGAAAGTCCATTTCTGCGACCCAGGCCGGCAGGACATCGCGCCCATATCGACGCCACTTGATTCCAGCCGAATCTTGAAGATCTTCGAGATTGAGCCCGTCTAGGCGATCGTGGAGCGCAAGGTCCAGTTCGCCGGCTTTGTTCATGGCCTCACTGCGCTCCAAGAGGGTGGCTGCCTCAAGGAATAGAGTCGATGTCGCGACGAGTGAACAGCATGAAGGTGACGTTGTCCTCCACATCGCAATCGTCGGTTTCTTCCTCTACGGAGACGAATTCGTGAAGCTCCGAGTGGAAATAGAGTGCGTTCAGATCGAGCAGGTTGGCCATCGTGACGAGAATGGGTTGGGACCATACGGTCCAATCGCGATAGGCAAAGAGTTGTCGCTCTTTCTTTTTGGTCGACGCGGTGAGATGAAAGTGCATTAAATTAGTGAATGGGTTGGGCTCGCCGTCGGGATCTTCGACCAACTCGGCTTCGAAGCCTGCGGCTTTCATTTCGGGTCGCGTCATATCGTCGGTTCCACCCATGTCGGTCACCATCGCCAGCTGGGGCGTTTCCAGCATGAAGTAATCGACATTGCGGGTGGCGACGTCCATCAATCGGAATAGCTGCTTGGCATCGAATAGGTGGTGACTCTGCTTGCCGATGTAGCTCAGGCTTTCACCCGACGAGAAGGCCTTGATGTTCGACCAGACTTCTTCCTCAAGGATGTCGGCGACAAGGTACTGCTTTTCGGTTTCTGGCAGCCAACGTTGAGCGAGAACTCTTTGCTGTGCTTGCTCGTCGAGGTCGATCATGGCGTATCGAAAGTCGGGAAAACGAAAGTGGCCCTGGTAACAGAACTCGGCCGTACCCGACATGGGCTCCACGATCGTTCGAACGTCCTTGCAGAGTGCAGTGGCGATAAAATCCTCGACGCTGAAATCGAAGGTACCGAGCACGGCGCTGTAGACCGCGTATGGATCCAATCCGTCGAGTCCATTTTCTTTGAAGGCCTTGATGTAGTCGTAGTCCTCAAAAAATGGAGAGTCGTAACTCTTCATCCAGCCGAGTTCGGAAAAATCGTGAAAACCCGATCGAGCAATGCTCTGCCAATATGCGAGACGATGTTTTCGCTTGTCGATCTCGACGTTGTTGGCCTTGAAGCCTCGGAGCACACATCCGTGCACTCTTTGCAATAGTTTTTCGCGAGGCTCAATGTCGAGCGCGTCGAGCCGTGCGCCCGATTGCAGCCGAATCCAGTCAGGCTTGGCTTTGCGGCCTGACTCAATTTGTGTGAGCAGCTTGTCGAGCGCAGCGAATGAGTTGACTGCGCGGGTCTTGTGCTCGATCTCCATAAAGGCTCCCGATGGCGCTTTGGCGCTTGGATACTGTCGGGGGGCGTCGAACCATATCGCAAGCCAAGGTTCGGCGCGCCTGGTGTTTGAAGGCTTTTACTTGGGGGCCGATCAGCTTCTGGGCCGGCTTTGGCCGAAACGGGCAGCGGAGGCGATGGCCGATCGTTAGGGAGACATCCAGGGCGGCGTGGGGAGGCCTTTGGACGCAAGGAACTCAGGATTGAAGAGCTTGCTCTGATAGCGCGTCCCGCTGTCGCAGAGGATCGTCACGATGGTTTTGCCCGGTCCGAGATCTCGAGCTAAGCGGATGGCTCCGGCCACATTGATTCCCGAAGATCCCCCCACGCAGAGCCCTTCTTGCTCAAGAAGATCGAAGGCAACAGGCAGCCATTCGGCGTCGGGAATGCAGTACGGGGCGTCGATCTTCATGCCTTCGATATTGCGCGTGATTCTTCCCTGGCCGATCCCCTCGCTGATGCTGCTGCCCGAACTCGCCAGCTTTCCTTGGGTGTAGTAGCTGTAAATGGCGGCGCCTTCGGGGTCGGCCAAGCCGATTTGGATCTCTGAGTTCTTTTCCTTCAAATAGCTCGAGACGCCTCGCAGCGTGCCCCCTGTGCCGACGGCACAGATGAAAGCGTCGATCTGCCCCTGTGTCTGGTTCCAGATCTCTGGGCCCGTCATGGCATGATGGCCCCGCCAATTGGCCTCATTGTCGAATTGGTTGGCCCAGATTGCCCCCGAGGCCTCAGACTCGGCCAGGGATTCCGCAAGGCGCCGTGAAACATGGACGTAGTTTTCAGGGTTCTTGTACGGAACGGCGGGAACTTCGCGAAGATCGGCCCCGCACAAACGCAGCATGTCCTTCTTTTCTTGGCTCTGAGTCTCTGGGATCACGATCACCGTTCGGTAGCCCGAGGCATTGCCGACCAGGGCCAGTCCGATGCCCGTGTTCCCGGCGGTCCCTTCGACGATCACGCCGCCGGGCCGAAGCAGGCCTCGTTCCTCGGCGTCTTGAACGATGAACAGGGCCGCTCGATCTTTCACCGATCCGCCCGGGTTAAGGAATTCTGCCTTGGCCAAGATTTCGCATCCGGTTTCTTCGGATGCTTTGCGAAGTCGGATCAGAGGTGTGTTCCCGATGGTGTCGATGAAACCATTGCGGACTGTCATAACGGATCCTCTTTGGCCGAGCATTTTCAGGCCTCACACGGGCAGTACACAGAGCCGGTGATGTTTTCGGCTGCTGTGGGCTCAGCGGTTTCGTCGCTGAAGAGCCGTGGGCCGCCCATCGGCGGTCGGTTGATACCAAACATCAAAATCAGCCACGGCAATTTGCCAATCTCGCTCGGGGTCGTCGCTTTCGATCTCGAAGGCGTCAAATCCGCAGCGGTGCATGAAGAGGAGGTGTTCGAGAAGAACGTCTCCAACCGCTCGCAGCTCTCCTTGGAAGGCGTGGCGCTCGCGAAGAACCCGGGCACTGCTATAAGCCCTCCCGTCCTTGAAGCCAGGGAATTCCAAGGCGATCAAGGCCAGGCGGTCGAGGTCAGGCGCCAGAGCGTCTGGGTCTTCCTCGCTTTGGAGGCAGACGCCAATCGAATCTTTCCGGGCGAGGAGCGCCTGGCGGTCTCCTTTCCAGCGTTCAAGGTCTACGATGACCGGCCCGGTCGCAGGCAGCGCTTCGTCAGCCAGGACTCGCTGCCAGCTGTCCT
>JAQWNI010000259.1 GCA_029268645.1 Myxococcota bacterium | reverse complement strand
GGGTGCTAAAAAAGTTACCCAACTATCAGTAGCTGGAGCATTTCATACTCCTCTAATGAGTTCAGCACGAGCCGAATTATCAGAAGCAATAGAAAATACCGATATTCGGCCACCATCTGGAGTTGTGGTTGCGAATGTCGATGGAATGGCTCATGAGAATCCGGAAACCTGGAGAGCACTTATGTCTTCTCCATAATAGCTCGATCATCTATGACGCCGGCGCCATGGACAATGGTATCGATCGGGCCATAAGTTCCGGACACCTCTTCAACCACCTCGACAAGCGCCTTCTCGTCCGTGACATCGACCGCGCGATAAACCACACGCGCCCCTCGCTTTTCAAAGTCTTGACAATTCGCCTGCATTTCCCGCATCGCCAGAATTCGCTGAATCTCCTGACGGATCTCAGACGGTGCCCAGTTCAATTCGCCGGCACGAACCCGGCCAATAAAATGCGTGCGCAGATCAGCCTCATCCTTCAACTCGGAAAGGGCCGAGTCTTCCTGGCTCCACGGGGTACGGCCTGTCAGAACCAGAGTCGCTCCGGGCGCCGCGAGGGCCCTCAGCGATTCGGCGGTCACACCGCGGGCCCCACCCGTCGCGAGAATGACCGTCTCTCGAGAGAGATTGACTGAGTGCGGCACGTCGCCTTTTCCCTCAATGAACGAAAGACTTTCAGAAATCCGAAAGACGTGACGCTGGCCTCCCGGATACCCGACCTCGACCCTGCCCCCGATTACACCCAGCTCAGACAAAATGTTGGCCGCCTGGACCGAGGATTCCTGAGAGGGGTCAAGATCCACTGCCTTGACCCGCAACTCGGGGCGCTCCTCCCGCAAGGACTTCAGAAAGCCGACATCGCCCCCCTGAATCGAGAAGCCCGAGGGCGACGATCCGCCTCGGCCAAACAGACCACCGAGCCCGCTGGCCGAAACAACATGGGCATGGCTATGGGTATGATGGAGGCCAGCCGCAACCAAAAGAAAAAAACCTCTCTGAGACCTCTGAAGCTCCTGCCTCCACCTGTCATTCGAAGTTTCCCGCGTGAGCCATTCGGCTTCGAGAGCAGCCAGATTCAGAAGGCCCGCCACAGTGCCGTGCTCTTCATAAATCTGCGAAATGATTCGCGCAGCCTGCTCATCCGAGGTCACTTCTTCAGGCGAAACTCTTTTAACCGGGCGACCTAGGTCCCCAAGCCCGTTAATCAAAGCTGCGGCTACTGGCGACTCAAGCCCGGCCAACACCACGAAGACGCCTGACTCCAGAGATCGTGGACCATTCGGGTCTAGATCTTCGGCCTGAGGCTTCATCTCAAACCGGGGCAGATGATGCTCGATGAGCACCTCTGAGCCTGCCCCGGCCAAATCAAAAGGGCGCGCAGACTCCTCGCCTCCCAGGGTTTCCAGCATATCCAGCATGCCCGCGATCGTTGACTTTCGATTCAGATCTCTGCGCTCCTCACCGAGGCGGTCGCCATATCCCGTCGGCAACTGCTGGAGCAACGCGCCCAAAATTTCGACACGCTTGATGGAATCGATCCCCAGTTCGGCTTCGAGATCTTGATCGACCCCAACCATCTCCGGCGGATAGCCTGTTTTTTCTTCGATCAAACTCAACAGCGCCGCCGAAATCGCTTCCCGGCTGAGCCACGTATCATCCAAACGCTCCGGTTCACTCTGAGCGATTCCATTGGCAATCGGGGTCTCTCGACCCAGATCCGACTCCATGATCGGAGCCGGCTCCGAAGCCTGCGCGTCTGGTGGAGGAGCGAGGACACCCTGCGCGACCGGTTGCGGTGATGAGCGACCTTGCTGCAGCGAAGCCCTCCGAGCCTGAGCTCGTGAACGTCGCCGAGCCAAACGCCCCTCCCCACCACGACTGATCTCGGCGGGAATCGATCGTTCAGCCTGATTTCCGGACTCCAGGTATCGCGCCATCACTGTCTCTTGTGACTGCACGAACTGAGTCATCATCTCGAAGTAGCTCGCCATCACGTCTGGATCGACAATCTTTTCCGGTTTCGATTCTTTCAAAGCAGCCTTCCTCCGCGTCTCCTGTTGTTCGTCCGGTCCCTCTTCAACCTCAATCGACGAGGACTGAGGCGCTTGAGATTCAGGACTTTCCAAAGCATGCTCACGCACCTGCGCTTCTTCCCATGAAAGCCCCACCCTCTTCGGTGCCTCGCTGATCCTTCGCGCACCGCTGCCATTGAGAAGCCAGGCGGTCGGGCTTTTTAAAACTCGAGCACGGCGAGACCGCGCGGAATCCTCGGCTTCAGACGTTCGCCGATAGCCTTCGAAAAGTTTTTCTAAATCCATCGGGACACCAGCACAAACGAGCTGGCCCACTGCATCAAGAAGCCCTCGCAAACCCGGGCCACGCCCTTCCAAAGCCACAACAGTATGAGGGCGCTCGTCGCCCAGGATTCGGCCCACCAGACCACTCAGGACTCTCTTGGGGCCGATCTCGACAAAGAGTCGAGCGCCATCGGCATACATTTGCTCAATCTGCGTCTGAAATTCGACGGGACGAACGAGGTGGTCTGTCATCGTTTCGGCCAGCATCTCAATGGAGTCAGAGTGAGGAGCAGCCGTCGTATTGGAATAGACAGGAACCGAGCAGGGCTGAAACGAAATCTCGTCGATCGTTTGAGAGAGGGACGCGCGGGCAGGTTCGACGAATCGAGAATGAAACGCGGCTGCTACGTCAATACGTTGGGCTTCAATCCCTTTGTCGTGGAAAATTTCGACGATCCGTTCCACCTCTTCGACTGACCCAGAAATAATCGACTGCAGTGGCGCATTGTGATTGGCCACCACGACGTCTTGAAAGGCCTCCAATACCGCTTCTACGTCAATCCGGGTGGCCTGAACCGCAGCCATCGTTCCCAGCTCGGCCCCCGACTCCCGAGCCGCGTCGACGATCAGCCGCCCCCGGGTCTCAGAGAGTCGCATCAGAGATTCCAAAGAAAGCGCCCCCGCTGCATACAGCGCAGTGAACTCTCCGTAGCTATGTCCAGCAAACATGTCGGCCTTGAGACCTAGCTCCGACAGAATCTTCCAGCTCGCGGCACATACCGCCCCCAGGGCAGGCTGGGCCACATCCGTGCTTCGAAGGCGGTCTGCCGCCTTTTCGCGATCGAAGTCCGAGTAGGCACCTCGAGGAAAAATAAACCGACTGAGGGTCGCACCTTCTCCAAACCGATTTTTGAAAGTGGGGCGAAGCAGATCATCCGCTTCCGAAAGAACCGCCGCAGCATTCGGGAAAGCGAGACTCACCTCACGAAGCATGTCCGGGTACTGCGATCCTTGTCCGGGGAAGAGCACGGCAACCGGTCCAGTCGAATCGACCGGCTCACCAAAACAGAGCCCCGGCGGACAGGTCCCCTTCGCCTGCTCCAGCCAGCTACAGGACTTCTCAAGCATGGACTGCAACTCGCTTATGTCACCAGCCGTGAAAGCGAGCTTGGCACCTTCTGTCGAAAACTCCGACAAAGCCTCATAGGCCAAGGCTCGAACATCCGGAGCCTCTGACCCTTTTACTTTTTCAAAGAAATCTTTGACCTCTTGTCCTAAAGAGACCCGGTCGCTTCCGGAGAAGACAAAAAGCGTGCTGGAACAGCTCTCCAAGGAAGAAGGCTTCAGCCAAGGGCGATACTCGTTCTCATATTCCTCAAGGACCGCGTGAAAGTTTGTCCCTCCAAAACCAAATGAACTCACCGCAGCTCGTCGAGGATTTTTCGACGGGTCCAACCAAGGCCGCGCCTCATTGAGCAGATACAGCGGAGACTCCTCTTGAGTTAGGCTCTGATTTGGCTGATCGATGTGTCGCTGAGGCGGTAAGACACGGTGATGCAGAGCGAGCGAGGCCTTCACAAGGCCGGCGACACCCGCTGTCGCCTTGGTGTGCCCGATGTTCGTCTTCAAGCTGCCCATGACAGCATTTCGAGGTGCGGACTCGCAGTCCCTCAGCAGGTGGGCGGTGCTCTCAAGTTCTGCGGCGTCCCCGGCCACGGTTCCTGTTCCGTGGGCTTCGAAGAGTTCAACCGAATTGGGAGAAAACCCTGCCTGGGCGTAGGCCCCCTGCATGGCGGCCACCTGCCCTTCAGGATACGGAGCGGTGAGCCCTTTGACCCGACCGTCACTGCCCCCCGAGATTCCCTTAATGACCGAGTAAATGCGATCCCCATCCCGCTCAGCATCGGCGAGTCGTTTTAGGGCCACCATCGCAACGCCCTCTGAGATGACGATTCCATCAGCAGACGAGTCAAAACTTCTGCACTGCCCGCGCGGTGACAGTGCCTGGGTCTTCGCAAAGCAGAGATATCCGAATGGCCCCTGTACTGTGTCTACGCCCCCAGCCAGCACGAAGTCGCTGCGACCGGCTTGCAAATCGGAAGCCGCTTGATGAATCGCTGCTAAAGAAGATGCGCAGGCCGCATCGACTGTGAAATTGGCTCCCTTGAAGTCGAGGCGATTGGCGATTCGACCCGCCAGAACGTTAATCAGAATTCCCGCAAAGCTGTCCTCAGTCCACTCAGGAAGTCGGTTGGCCACCTCTCTGGGAAGTTCCCCTGCAAAGCGAGGCCATTCAGCCCGCAATCCATATTGCAGACCCACATCGCCAACTCCTCCACTCGCGCCCAGGATGACCGAGGCGCGAGAGCGATCAAAATCCACATCGGCATATCCGGCATCTTCGAGGGTCCGATAGGCGACTTCCAATGCCATCAACTGCATCGGGTCAACGGATTCGACCGCCTTGGGTGGAATCCCATAAGCAACCGGATCAAAGGGCAGATCCTCTAAAAAACCGCCCCACTTTGAGTAGACCTTGTCAGGCCTCTCGCGGTCCTCATCAAAATAGAGCCGCCAATCCCAACGATGCGTTGGGATTTCAGTGACTGCATCAGCGTTGGACAGGATATTTTCCCAAAGCGCCCGATGATCAGGCGCCCCGGGCAGGTAGGACGCAATCCCTACGATGGCCACGTCGGCGGCCGGCTGGGACCCCTGTGATACCGGGACCGGCCGCATGCGAGGAGCCGGGAGCAGGTCCGAAGCGCCCTCCAACACCGCACGATGCAAATCGACGATTGTCGTCTCTTGATTGCGCAGAGTCACGACTTGCCCCGCCATGTACATCCCAGACTTCAACTGCTCAGCCTGAGCCACCTGAACAAGGGAGGCTTGACTCGAGTCACGCTGCAGACCTTTAGAAGCGACCCGAAGCCTTCCGAGAACAAGGTCATCCAAACGTTCTCGTCGATCCTCGAGCGGAACATCTTCTTCCCTTTGACGACGTCTTTCCTGAAAGAAGTCTTCGGTAAAAGGACTCCGGGCACAGCAACTGGCATGCCCTGGCCCTGTCACAAGACGAACGGTCTCTTCGCAATCAATCATCGTACGCTGAAAACCAGGAACAACCGCTCCACTCTCCACAATCTCGCGACAGAACAGGTAACCACTGCCCATTAAGATCCCAATATGCACCCCCCGTGACGTCAGCGGAGCTGCGATCATTTGGACCATGGCCGATGAAGTCTCATCGTGAATCCCGCCCGCAAACAGAATTCGCAAACTCTTGGCCTCGACACGACCTCGGTCGATTTCATCCGAGAGCGTGTCCACCATTACGCTCCACAACACAAAACTGCTGAGCGGACCGATATGCCCTCCGCACTCACGTCCCTCGAAAATGAATCGGCGTGCACCCTCCGATACAAACTGGGACAGCAGTCCCGCAGACGGCACATGCAAAAAGGATCGAATCCCTTTCGCTTCCAATTGAGCCGCTTGGTCGGGACGGCCCCCGGCCACGATCGCAAAGGCGGGCTTATGCCTCGTCGCCTCCTCGATCTGCTCTTCGAGCAAGTCCAGCGGAGCAAAGCCCAAAAGGCCGACACCCCATGGTCGTTCGCCCAGAGCCTCGGCGGTCGATTCTAAGGTCGACCTAAGCGATTCACCCCGCAATAGGGCTAAGGCCAGCATCGGGAGCGCACCGCCCGCAGAGACCAGATCGGCGAAATGAGCCTTGTCCGAGACACGTGTCATGGGCCCTTGAACGATGGGAAAACGCGTTCCTAAATCGGCGGACAGAGCACTGCTTTGACTCAGTGGCCCGGCCTGATGAACCCAATCCGGATACGTCTCGCATGCGGTTTCAATCGCCTGAACAACCCTACGAAGCGTTCCATAACGCTCCCGCCAGTCGCGAGCAAACGCCACGTCTTGACCGATCGGTAGCAATCCGCTCCGCGGCTCTTGCCAGTCGATTTGTTCCGCTAAATCCGCCTGCCACTCCGCTTTGGGCGCATCCTCAAAGCGACGCACAAAATCCATCGCCTTGGGACAATCGGGTCGAGCCAGTAACCGAAAGTACTCGGATCGCTCAGAATGTCCGACCGCGACCGTCTCCGATCCTGACAAAGAACGAATCAATCGATCCAGCCGAGACGTCAACGGAGACTCTTTCAACAGAAGCAGCTGACTCTCCAGAACCACCCCCGCCGCACCCAACGCTGCACAGCCTGCCGCCACATGAGGGGTCACTCCGCCCCGAACGTAGATGGGCAAATTCGTGAGCTGCCTCCAACGCTGAAACAAAATGAAGGCACTGTGTTCGCCGACAAATCCTGATGCTTCATTGCCCTTCACCATGACACCATCGAAATCAGCGCTGGAGCATGTGGGACCAAAACCGTTCCCCTGGCTGAATTCGGCGATGACTTCGATGCCCTGCTGTCTCAGCTGACTCAGAGCCTCACGATGCACAGACACCGAGGCCGTATCAACGATCAGGCGCTCCAAGCCCAAGACCCCGAAAGCCTGGACAGCTTCCAGTCGGGCCGCAGACAATCGATCAATCTTGAGGCCGAAACCCGAACGGGTAGAAGCAGCCAGATGCTTCAGCTGCCGGTGGATGGCTTCATCGTCTTCGACAAGGTCCACGTTGAGAACACCCAGGGCCCCGGCCCGGCAGGCCGCAATGGCCCAGGTGGCGTCACAGGAACCTGTCGGATTCAAAACGAAAGTTGAAAAATCGGGCTTCATCGGGAGGGACTCGCTGACAGCTGGTGATTTGGCGGGCGGCCCTGGGCTTGTGACCCGCGGCCACCCACGGTCTCATCGGCATCTTGGGAAGTGACTATCGGGATTTCAGGCTCAATTTGGCGGCTAAATGAACCAATCACGGTCCTCAAGTCTGAAGAATTTAAGACTGTCGGAATAGGTGTTGAACGAGCCACATTCTTTAGAAATGGATGTGTTGTAAAGGCTCCATATTGTACGTAGTATACTCGCAGTGGTGCGAAATCCTCCAATTATCGCAGCCATTTAGAGCCCCGGTACGAGACAGTTCCAACGGTCTGGAGGCTCAATTAATATGCCCCGAGGGGGCACGCCTCGTCGTTCGATCGATTCACTGAGAATCCCAGAGGGCGCGCGCCGCCATACGGCGCCTCACCGGCGGGAGCCGTGACCTACTTCAAAGTCAAGCCGGCTGACGGCTGACTCTGGCTGGAAGTCGCCTGCCTCAAGGGCCGCTTGGGCTTCACCGTCTTGCTTCAGCAATGCCTGCCAAAACAACCCAGTCGCCGCCTGGAGGGCCTGCATTCGGTCGGCCTCGACCGAGCTTGCATGATCCTCGACACCCAGAAGCCCGAAGTGGGAAGCCCCCGGGACCGTTAGCTGATACTTGAGCGAACTCACCGCGCGATCAAAAACCTGTCGCCGCCAGTTAGGGGCCTCGCCTCGAGCGCCCCGGTCTCGCGTTCCTGTCACCGACATGATGGGGCAATCGAAGTCTGCCCAGGACTCATCACAAAGGCCCAACCGTCCGGCGCCCTGGGGCGAAAGCAACAAAACCGCTCTCACGCGGGCATCGCGATGCGACGTCAGTTCCGGGCCTTGCCCCCATCGAACGCGGGCACCTCCAAGGATTTGAGCGACATAAGCCCCAATGGAGTGACCCGCAAGACCGATTGCGTCGGTATCCACGTCTCCCCAAACGAGTTCCCCGTTGGCCCTGCCCCCCGAACCGAGTGCATCCAGCAAATCACGTACATCTTTGACTCGACTTTCAAATTCGGAGCCGTTGGAGGCGAGAGACTGATGGACCTCGGCCCGGACTCGTGCTCCAGAAGACAACGACTTCTGCCCCGGCGCGCCTTCCCTCGCTAAAACACCGACCGAATCGTGGTGGGCCGGCAGCAAACAAATAAACCCTTGGCGCGCCCACTTCTGGGCCCACCCTAACAGCCGACGAGGGCGACCCCCTAGGCCATGCGAGAATATGATGACCGGACACTTCGAAGAAACGCCCCTGGGCGACACCCCGACCACCGACAAAGGTTCACCCCCGTCTCGGCGCCTGACATGAGCCGCAGAGTGAAATTGCACCGAATACGTATCGTGTCGCCAATCAGCCATCGAGACAGCACCTGCCCAAGACCAGTACGATTGAGGGGCTTGAAGTAACCCGTTCGTCAATCTCACTCAGCTCGACAGCCAACGCCCGGCATCGTCTGACATCGACCGTAGACCAACCCGCTGACCGGGTTTGGGCAGCAAATCGGAGCCAACTCGGTCGCCTCAACTGCCCCGTAAGAGCTTACGCAGGGGCGGGGCACCGACGAGCGCCGAGAGTGCGATCAATGTGCCCAGCAGCAGCCGGGCCCAGCCACCGAGCACAGGAACTTGCGGCGCCCCCGCAGAAGCCACATGAACGTAAAAGAAGTCCACAATGGCATCAAAAGCAGTCCTTCCTGGCGCAACCTCTCGGGTGAAAATATTAAAACCGTGCTTCAGGCCCGCGAGAATATAAACCTCATTCAATAACGAAGCCTCCACAGCTGACTCCGCCAACGCGTTCACATTTTCGACGGGGCTCACTTCGTCGTCTTCCCCATGGATGAGAATCAGTCGAGGATTATCAGACCCGACAAACACCCCAAAATTCGGTCCAAAACCACCCCACATGGACAAGACCGCATCCACTGCACCAGGGGCCAAAATACCGATATCGGGCAAGAGGTAGCCCGTCAGGAACGCCGCCGTCGCACCAGCAGAAGATCCCCCGATTGCGATACGTTTCGGATCGACTCCCAGTGCCCCGTGATTGGCAAGAAGGTATTGGTAGGCCGCTACGTTGTCCTCAACAGAAGCCGCCACAGCATCCGGCGTGGCGCCACCCGAGACGTTCGACGCTAGATTGGCGATCACAGAGAACGCTGGACCGATCACCGGGTCATCCCCCGCCAATCGATAATCGATCGAGACACAAACGTATCCTCGATCCGCAAGTTCCTCACACATCTGAATGAGCGTCACGTTGTTTCGATCCCCGCTGACGAAGCCGCCACCATGAGCCAGGATCACGGCCGGCGCCGGGCTTGGCGCACCGGGACCCGCGGGCTGAAACAGTTCCAAGTAGAGATCCATGTCCACGGCAGGGTCGCCCGCCGGTTTGGACGCAAACAAAACATCGCTGGTTCGGGTAAAGCCGAACTGAGGATCGAGATAGAGTTCCTCGGCGCTCGAAGCCTGCGCAAGGAGAGAGACACTCCACAAAATGCAGATGCTCATTGTTTTGGCGGCGTTCATCGATTCTCTTTCTTTCAGCTTTGAGCCGGACTCATCTTCCACTTCTCGGATAAGGAATAGTGAACCTAAAGGCGCATCAGGTGACATAAATAAGGAGGCAGGATTCCATCGAATGCGGAATTTCATGTGCATCCGCATCCACAAACTTCAGCATCTAAACAGGAAAACCGTCAGAACTTAAGTGTCAACGTCAACTCGCCAGACCAGAATCTTGACGGAATCCCCTCTCAAAACCGGAGCCCCAACTACACCTCTTTGCTGAAAATGGGCTAGCTCGGTCGAGCCAGGCCGTTAAAATCCGAGTCTGCTTAATTCCAACCTCTTGAACATTTTCAACGCCCGCTGGAGTTCCTCATGAAAAAGCGACTGCGCTCAAGTTTTCTTGCTGCTGTTCTCATTACCGGCCTGTTCGGCGCCACAGCCCATGCCCAGCCGGCCTCCCAAGACTTTTGGAACTTTTTGACAAAGCTGATCGCCTACGTCACAGCCTTGAACTTCGATGCATACGAGTGGGATGAAATCAACCCCTCCGCCGCATGGTCTCCTCGAGCGGGTCTTGAAAGCGTCGAACTGGACGGCCTCTTCTACGTCATAGCCGGAAGAACACCTCTTCCTCCTCCGGCTCCGCCTTTTGCCAGCATCATCAACAGGGACGTCTGGGTGAGCGAAGACGACGGGGATTCGTGGAAATTCCTCGGAGATGCCCCGTGGCCAGAGCGGGCGTTCTTCGAAGCCGTCGTCAAGGATGGCTACATGTATGTGATGGGTGGCCAGAGTTTTGAATTGGTCTGCCCGTTCCCTGGCTGCCAGCCGGGTCAAGAGATACCCATTTCAACCTTCTACAACGACGTCTATCGAAGCCGTGATGGCATCGAATGGGAAACCATGACGGAAGCCGCGCCCTGGGGACCGAGAGCCGGCCTGAGTGCTGTGGTCCATAAAGGCTGGCTTTACGTTTTCGGCGGCGCCATCGGTGATGACCCGGCTATCGGCGGTGCAGGAAGAACCTTTTATACCGACGTCTACAAATCTCGTGACGGCAGCGACTGGATTGAAGTGACGGATTCGGTCCCTTGGTCCGGGCGGGGAGGCGCTGCGGCCGTTTCGTTCAAAGGACGCATTTATTTGATGGGAGGGGAAGACGGCTTCCTCGACCCCCCCTTCGGAGACGTCTGGGTCTCCAAGAACGGTGCCCACTGGAAGCGGCTCCGAAGGCGCGCATGGAAACCGCGCTCTGGCCATAAGTGCGGCGTCCTGGAACGAAACATCGTGTGCTTTGGCGGTTTCAATCTCACCGGCAACCCGATGGATGTGCAAATCAGTCGAGACGGACGCCGCTGGACCGCCTTGGACCCCGCCGGCCCCGCCGCCCCACCCTGGCAGGCCGAAATTCCAACGGATATCAAGTATGACTTCGACATCATCACCATCGATGATCGCGACAGCGAGCGCCGAGGCATTTACACATTCGGAGGAGACCGCGAGACGTTTGAGTTCCCGACTGGGCCCCCGCCTGGTTTCGATTCCGACGACGAGACCTTTCCGGGAGAAGTCCCCATCCCTCCGGCCGTCGACAACGATGTCTGGCGTTTTTCGCCGGGCCCCTGGAAGCCTCACGGAGACTGATCC
>JAQWNI010000258.1 GCA_029268645.1 Myxococcota bacterium | reverse complement strand
GTGCAGATGGCGGTGGGGGACACCTTGCCGACCTTTGAGCTTCCGGTGACGTCAACGGTGATCGTGGCGGGCGCCATCGCTTCTCGAGACTTCATGCCGGCTCATCATGATGCGGAGTATGCACGCGGGCAGGGTGCGCCGGACATGTTTATGAATATCCTGACGACGAATGGTTACGTGGCACGCTACGTCACGGATTGGAGTGGCCCTGAAACGATGGTGAGGGCCATCCGCATTCGGCTCGGGGGTCCGGCCGTTCCCGGTCAGATTCTCCGTTTTACGGGCGAGGTGGCGTCCCTCCACGAAGAGAATGGTGAGCAGATCATTGAGGTTGCAGTCCGGGCCGCCAACGATTTAGGTGACCATGCGACGGGGCACGTCGTGATCTCCTTGCCCCGAGCCTAGGGGGCTGGTGTATGGCGAAAGGGGGAGTGCGGGAATGAGTGGACGCAAGGCCTGCATTGTGGGCGTGGGTGAAACCGAATATGCCCGGTGGGGCAAGATTGGGGATGTGACCGAACATGCTCTGGCCTGTCAGGCGATCCAGCGGGCGGTGACCGATGCCGGTCTTTCCATGCAAGATGTCGATGGGCTGGCTTCTTTTGCGGAGGATCGAAACGAAGCCACTTTTTTGGCGGCAGAACTGGGCTTGCCGTCGTTGCGGTTTGCCAACATGGTTTGGCTGCCTGGAGGTGGCGGGGGCTGTGCGGCGGTCGGCAACGCGGCCATGGCTGTGGAAACGGGTCAAGCCGAAGTGGTGGTCGTCTATCGGTCGCTTTGTCAGGGGCAGTTCTTTCGATTTGGCACTGGGGGCGTCGATGCCAGCGCTCCGCCTGATCCGGCTCCCCCGACCGTTCAGCCGGCGAACTCCTTGATGCTGGCCTCGATGGGCTTCGCGATGCCCTATGGCTTGTTGATGGCGGCGGCGGCTTATGCCCTGCCGACCCGTCGCCACATGCATCTCTATGGAACCCGCCCGGAGCATTTAGGCCTTCTGGCGGTGACTTTCCGCGAGCACGCGAGCCGAAACCCGAGAGCGGTCATGGGCAAGAAGCCGATGACGCTTGACGACTACTACGCATCGCCCATGATCGCTGATCCCCATCGTCTTTTTGATTGCTGTCTGGAAAGCGATGGCGCTTGTGCGGTGGTTGTGACCACCGAGGAGCGTGCCCGAGATCTGTCTCGGCGCCCTGTTGAAATTTTGGCCAGCGAGCAGGGGGCCCCTCAGGGCTATGCTTTCGGCCCATTTACAAATGCCAATGTGGCCGATGAAATCTATGCAACCGGTGGCACCGAGGAGATGGCGAATCGTCTTTGGGGTAAAGCGGGCTTGAAGCCTTCGGATGTCGATGTCGCACAAATTTATGACCACTTTACGGGTTGTGTACTGATGCAGATCGAGGACTACGGGTTTTGTGCGAGGGGGGAAGGGGGCCCCTTCATTGAAAGCGGCGCGCTCTCTTGGAAAGACGGGACTTTGCCGACGAACACCCATGGAGGCAGTCTGTCTGAGGCTTACATCCACGGCCTCAATCACGTGGTCGAAGGTGTCCGCTCGCTGCGAGGCGAATCGACGAGCCCGGTTGAGGGAGCGGAGGTCTGTTTGGTGACGAGCGGTGCTTGCGTGCCGTCTAGCGCATTGGTTTTGGGGCGAAAATGAGCGAACGATTCTTTCCCGATGGTATGCCGCAGCCTCTGGCAGACACGACGTCCCTTCCTTTTTGGGAGGCCGCAGCCGAGCATCGGCTCGTCGTTCAGAGATGTCAGGACTGTGGTCGAACCCGTTTGCCCCCCTCTCCGGTCTGCTCGGAATGTCAATCGGACCGTGCAGACTGGCAAGAAGTGTCTGGCCTGGGCGAGGTTTACTCCTTTACGATCGTGCATCGCCCCTTGGCGGCGGATCAAAGTCTACCCTTCGTGATCGCTGTCATTTCCCTAGAAGGCTCGGGAGGACTCCGGATGATTTCAAATGTCGTTGGCATCGAGCCAGAAGCCGTCGAAATTGCGATGCCGGGTGAGTTGATCTGGGAGGATATGAGCGAGACGCTGGCAATCCCCCGCTTTCGCCCTCGGTCGTGAAGATGAGTCGCTCGCCGATCGATCAACGGGAGTCGGTGTGGTTTTGAATGTCGAAGGGGCTGGAGGACAACCCGGCTCGGCCGGTTGAGGGAGAACGGCGCGTCGTTGTTTCGGGCGGGTCTCAGTCCACTACTTCGTCAACGGCTCCGAGTCGGCGTCCGTTCCGATTATTCTTTTGCCGAGCTTTGGTCGATCGGTTTCGGATTTCAACGAACTCGCCATCGGGCTCAGTGAGGCCGGGCATCGAACGATCGCTTGGCAACCTCGAGGGATCGATGGTTCGACTCTTCCCTCCGGCGAGATTGATCTTCTCGACTCTGCGGGGGATGTTCTCGCCGTACTGGACGCGGAACTTTTGGAACGATCGATTCTCGTAGGACATGCCTATGGAAATCGAGTGGCGAGGGCCTTCGCAAGCGTTTATCCCGACCGAGTCGCTGATTGGGTTTGACTGGCGGCCGGAGGAGGCGGTGATTTCCTGCGGAGTCGTTTTCCAGACTGGGTTCAGGTGCTATCGGTCCCCGAAGCCGGTCACGCGCTTCTACCCGAACAACCCGATCTGGTTCTCGAGGCCGTGCTGAGCTTGGCTGAGGGTTGGCCCTTTTTGGCTTAAGGCCGGCTCAGAGAGAGTCCGCTAAGGGTCGGCCCTGACAGAGGCCCTCGGCGATACGCGTATAGCCCTCCTCTGTGAGCGGCCCACCGCGCCGAGTCATTTGAGCATAGAGGCGACATCGCACATCGTCGGATTCGATTCGCGGGTCGCTCGCTACTTTGTTCAGAATTTGCTCCGCCGAAACGGTCTCGTCGGAACGGGATAGGCCGCCGTCCGGCTCGCTGTCGAGGCGTAGAAATTGCTCGTTGTTTGTTTGCCAGGCGGGCCAAGTGGGAAGATCAGTCGCCTCGTGGTTCGGGTCGCCGCCCCGAGCAAAAGCGCCCCAGAACGACATCATTTTTTGGGAAAGGTCTTCTGCGGATTCTCGCGAGGTCTCAGGAAAGACCGTATCGGTGAGCGGCCCAAAGTCGAAATCACCGAAGACGAAGGGAATCTCGACGCCATGGCCCGCCCCGATCAATTCTGAAAAGTCGAGCCATAGAAAAGAGCCTTCTTCGTCCCAGTCAAAACGGTAGACCCAAACAGGGGCTTGACCAGATTCAACGAGCGCACGCGCTGGTCCATCCGCTCCCCGGGCTTTCCAGAGTTGTGAGCCGTACTCCGCCTCAAGGTCGTAGAGGGCTTGGTTGTTGAACCAAAGAGGTATGGGTCCTAGTCGGGTAATCCAAGGGGAGGACGGAGCGGCAAAGAGTTTTGTTTCTTCTCGATTCGTTCCCAGGATGACAGGAACTGAATTCGCATGCCCGGTTCGGAGTACTTCGTTGATGTCCTCCTTGGGAAGGACGTGACCGTCACGGATCAATTCAGGAGCATCGTACATGGCTCCAAAGCTCCCCCCACGGACCGCTTGGAGCATCTCGAGGGTGCTTTGGCCCCGAAGGTATTCTTCGATTTCGGTGGCCTCCATCTGATCGATGATGCGTCCGGCTTCGATTCGATTCGCGGCCCGATCATTGTTGATCAAGAGCGAAATTAAGATTTCGGTTGAGCTATTTCGGTGTCCCGGTTCGGACTCGTGCTGGCCATTGCGGGCTTCGGTGGGGCTGACTGTTCGCGTACTTCCACTCTGTGCGATGGCGCCGTGAAAGAGTCCACGAGCCCGGGGCGAAGCCAGTAGAGACAATACATCGGTCCCCCCTGCGGACTCGCCGAAAATTGTGATGCGGTTCGGGTCTCCTCCGAATGACTCGATATTGTTTTGCACCCATCCCAAGGCCCGGATCAGATCCAGTGTTCCGTAGTTTCCTGAGCGGTCGTCGGGTGTCGCGTCCGGTCCATGCAGGGCTGGATGATCAAACCATCCAAAAATGCCGAGGCGGTATTGGAGGGTGACGACAAGGACATCTTGCGCGGCGGCAAGGTTTGAACCGTCGTAGACCCGGGCATCGCCCATTGAATTGCCCCCCCCGTGGATCCAGACCAGGACCGGCTTGAGGGGGCTGGTCGGAAGTTTTGCGGCGAGTGTCTTGGGGGCATAGATGTTCAGGTAGAGGCAGTCCTCACTTCCCTCAAGGCCTACCTCGATGGTAGAGAGGTCAGCGGTGGAGGTTCCTATTTCGAGTTGTGAGCAGGCCGCACCGAAGTCGATGGCTGGTCGTGTGCCCTCCCATGGAGTCGGGGGGCGTGGCGAACGCCAGCGAAGGGGGCCCAGAGGGGCCTCTGCATACGGGATCCCGCGCCAAACGAGCGCTTTCTCATTCTGGAACCCGATCAGCTGACCCGTATCGAGACTGCGCAGGGTTGCGGCATCGGGTTGGGGCGGCGAGGGCGGTGGCCCGCAGGCGACAGTCAGGACCGCGGCCAACAGTGTCAGCCAGAAGGCACGGCCTAGTTGACCGGTTGGGTGGCGCACGTTTTCAGGGCGGACTCTGGCGTTTCGGCAATACGACTGAAGTTTGTCTCCAGGGCCTATGCGTCTGAGCTGAAGCCTTTCAGTCATTCGGTTTCGGTGAGGCCAAAAAGAAGTGATCCGTCTTCGAGCGGGGCATTTCGAATCATTTTTTTGTCGTACGCGTAGTTCTGAGTATTGAGCCAAGGCTCGCGATCGCTCTGCTTAGGAAAGAGGTGCATGCCTCGTTTCATGTAGCCGGCGGGGAAATCATCGATCCACGGCCGCTCGATCATTCCTCGATCGGCCTCCCGCACATGGGGCATACACTGCTTGACACCCAATTCATCCATCCGGTTGAGCAGCCTGCAGGCGTACCGAGCGGTCAGGTCCGCGCGAAGGGTCCAGGATGCATTGATGTAACCGAATGTTTGGACCAAGTTGGGCACGTCGGAGTACATCATGCCTTTGTAGGACCAAGTTTCTGGGAAATGAACCGGCTTTCCATCGACCTCGAATTGAACGCCACCCAGCAGCTTGAGATTCAGGCCTGTGGCGACAACGATGATGTCGGCATCGATTTCTTCACCCGAGGCCATTCGGACGCCGCCCTTTGTGATTCGGTCGATTTGATCGGTGACGACGCTGGTCTTTCCTTGGTTGATTGACTTATAGAGATCGCCATCCGGGATCAGGCAGAGCCGTTGGTCCCACGGGTTGTAACTTGGCGTGAAGTGCTTTTCGACGTCGTAGTCGGGCCCGAGGTTCTTACGCACATCTTTTAGGAGGTAGTCTTTGACGACCTCCGGTGAGGTTCGGGTTTTCTGATAAACCCGTCCCTGGAGGAATACGTTTTTCGCCCGTGTTAGCGAGTAGGCGATTGATTCTGGCAGGATTTTTCGCAGACCGTTGGCGATGGCATCTTTCGCGGGTCGAGAAACGACATAGGTTGGGGACCGTTGGATCATTGTTACGTGGGCCGCGTCTCTCGCGATCGAAGGGACGATCGTCATTGCGGTGGCACCGGAGCCGATCACGGCGACCCTTTTGTCTTGATAATCAAGATCCGCAGGCCACGCCTGGGGATGAAAAAACGGTCCCTCGAAGGTCTCTTGTCCCTCAAAGTGGGGCTGGTAAGGGGAGTCGTAGCTGTAGTAGCCCGTGCACATGATCAGCATGTTACAGGCGACTGTCTCGCTCTCGGTCCTGCCGCCGTCAGAAGACGCGACACTCAGTAACCACTGCGCCTGTTCGGTTGACCAGCGTGCGCCCTCGAGGCGGCGGTTCAAGAGAATGTGGCGCCGCACATCAAATTCGTCTGCCGCCTCATTCACGTATTCCAGAATGGACGGCCCGTCGGCGATGGCCTTTTCCGCTTTCCAAGGCTTGAAGTCGTAGCCAAGGGTGTGCATGTCGCTATCGGAACGAATTCCGGGGTAGCGGTAAAGGTCCCAAGTGCCTCCGATGGCCCCGCGACTTTCAAGAAGCGCATATGTTTTGCCCGGGCATTCGCGCTGCAGGTGAACCGCACTGCCGATGCCGGACAGGCCAGCGCCCACGATGACGACGTCGAAATGTTTCATTGAAGGGGCCTCCGTCTTGAGGTGTAGCACCGGCTCCTCGGGGGAGCTTATTCGACCAAAGGGTCAAAAAATAGCCGATCGGTTAGAAGGGTGAGGTCGCTGGGGCATGCTCCCCAAAGGGTCGCTAGTCGCAGGCCTCGAGTTGGGCCCGGACGTGTTTGTGCCAGGGCGTGCCCGCCCAAGGGTCGCGGTCCTCGGAAGAGGTCAGTTCGTTCGGGGGAACGCCTCGGACCGAGCGGCCCCCATTTTTGTCGGGAAAATCGAGCCCGAGTCCATTGGGCAGGGTGATGTGCCCCTCCTGGAGCGTGTCCGTGATTTCAACGACGGTCTCCAGAGCGCCCCGCTTGGTCGAAATCCGAACCCGTCCCCCGGCGGTCACCCCGACACGCTCGGCATCTTGGGGACTGATCCGAAGTGCGCCGTTGGGGTCTTTTCGGCGCCAATCGGGGTCGCGATAGATGGTGTTGGCGGTATTGCTCCGGCGCTCTCCTGCCGCAAGAATGAAGGGAAATGTGTCGTCGCGACCGGGAGTTGGCTCGGTGGCGAGAGCCTGAAGCTCTTCGAGGAGTTCGGGGATCAGAAGTTGGATGCGGCCATCTTCCGTCTGAATTCGTTCAAAGGAGACCGCATGGAGATCTTTCGAGATGACCACACCTTCTGGATGTTCCAGCAGCGCATCAAACAGAGTTTGGCCCAATGCGGCACCGGTTCCTTCTAGGCCAGCTTGGCGGACAGCCTCTTCCTCGGAGGCCGCCAGCTGCTGAGACGCGGCCCAGAGCAGAGCGGCGCCTTCCTGACCCGCCGGAAGAGTCCGTCCCAGCGTTTCATAAAGCACGACGGGCATGATGGCGGCGAGGTCTGGCCGTTCGGCCAGGATCCTCGAGAAGGCCATGGCAAAGAGTTCGGGGCCTGCCTGGGCCGCGGCTTTCAGTTCGGCGAGATCCGCATCGGTATAGGCGCCTAAAGCGCGACACAGCCGGCTGTGGATTTCGGGTTCGGTGAGTGTGCCAGGCATTGAGTCGAAGAGCGGTTGCCTCAGCTGGAAGACGTGCTCCGGAAAGCCCCCGCCGAAGAAAGTCGTCTCGGTTTTTTCGTATTGGGAGGCGGCGGGCAGGATGTAATCGGCATGTCGCGCCGTTTCTGTCATAGCGACGTCGATCACGACCACGCACTCAAGGGCGTCGAGGGTCTCTCGCATCCGAGGGCTATCGGCCAACGAGTGTACCGGATTGCCACTTTCAATGATCATCGCACGGAACCGATTCGGGTGATCGGTCAAGATTTCATCGGGGATCACATTGCAAGGAATCAGACCCGTAATGATCCGATGACCGCCCACCGGCGATCTTCGATTGTCGCTGCCGGTCCCAATCAGTTTGCCCATGTGGGTGCCGACGTTCATGGTTCCCGGGCGCCCAAAATGGCCTGTCAGGACGTAAAGCAGCTTTTCGAGATAGGAGTTGAGGGTGCTATGGGGCGCCATCTCGATACCGAGGTCTTCGAGTACGGCCACGCTGGCCGCTCGCCCCATTCGTCGCGCGGCGGCACGGGTCTGTTCGGGATCAACGCCCGCTCGCTGGCTATAGCCGGCGACGTCAACTTCCTGGAGAATCGGCTGAAGGTCACGGAAGGTGCTGGTGTGGCGATCGAGAAAGTCATGGTCGATCAGATCTTCTTGAACCAAGACACCGAGCATGGCCGCGAGTAGAAAAGCATCCGTTCCAGGACGCACCTGTAAAAAGTGATCGGCGAGGTCGGCCGTTTCGGTCCGCCTTGGGTCGATCACGATCATGGACCGTTGAGGGTCTTTCGATATTTCGCGCAGCGTCACCCGAGCCCGCTCGAAACCATGAGAGTGCCAAGGGTTCTTACCGATAAAAACCGCGACCTCGGCATTTTCGAAGTCGGGTTCCGGGCGAGCGCCAAACATTTGACGCTCGACCCAAAACTCACCGGTCTTCTCCTGAGCGAGCGCATTACTTTGATAACGCATCCCGAGAGCTCGACGTGTGGCAGAGCTGTAGGCGCCGCCCAAATGATTGCCTTGGCCCCCTCCGCCGTAGTACATAATTTTTTCGCCGCCGTGCTTTTGGCGAATTTCGTGGAGTTTGGCCGAGACCTCAGTGATCGCCGTGTCCCAATCGATTTCTTCAAATCCGCCGTCGGGCCTTCGACGCAGGGGGGATGTCAGACGGTCGGCGTGATTTTGATAGCGGTCCAGTTGGGCGGGCTTTTCGCAGGTGTAGCCTCTTGATCGAGGATTGCTTTTGTCTCCCCTGATCTTGACCAGGTGGCCCTCTTGGATTTGGACCTGAAGACCGCAGTTGGTACTGCAAAGGATGCAGTTTGTGCTGTGCCACACGGTTTCTTTAGACATGGAGTAAGCCTCCGGTCCCCATTTGAGGCTAGATCTGCTTGGAAGGCAGGTCAACGACGGCTTCCGATTTCGGTATGGTGACGCTCTACCTGGGAGGGGCAAATGGTCGACCATATTGCTGAAAGAGTGATCATGATTACCGGTGCGGCGGGGGGCTTCGGGAGGCTTGTGGCCGAAAAAACCGCCGCCCGAGGCGCACGAGTTGTCGCCGTTGACGTGGATGTAGCGGGCCTTGAGGCACTTCGGGAGAGCGCCCAAGGAGGACCCGGCCAGCTTGAGGCCGTGGTCGCCGACGTGCGAGATCGGGCTCAGATGGCAAGCGCTGCGTCACGAGGTATTGATGAGTTCGGGCGGGTGGATGTTCTGGTCAACAATGCGGGCGTCATGCCCTTAGCTTTTTTTGCGGACCACGCAGAGGCTGCGGAGGCCTGGGAGCGTTGCATCGATATCAACTTTAAGGGTGTGGTGAATGGGATCGCGGCCGTCCACGACTCGATGATTGATCAGGGACGAGGCCACATCGTGAACCTCTCTTCGATCTACGGCAATTATCCGGTGGCGGGCGCCGCAATTTACGGGGCCACCAAGGCGGCGGTGAACGTGATCAGTGAGGCACTTCGGCAGGAGTCTCAAGGGCGCATCAAGGTGACGACCATTCGGCCCACCGGAGTTCCCGCGACGGGCTTGGGGGCCGGGGTCATCAACCCCGCGGCGATTGGCGGAATTCTCGGGGCCCAGGAGTCTGTCTTCATGGAAAAAATGGGCCAGATTTTGACAGGAGAAGAGATCGGGGAGGCTTCTGATTCGGATAGCATCGCCTACTTTTCTCTTTCACCGGACCAGTTGGCCGATCAAATTGTCTACGCCATCGATCAGCCGTGGGGCGTTTCGATCAGCGACCTCACCGTGCGGGCATCAGGGGACCTGTACATGATTTAATGCTTGGATAGGTGGTGGGTCTCCGGCGGGGCGTACCCAATGGCCGAGGTGATTGCGCGCTCCTGCAAGGTGCTGGGCTCAGGGGGCTCGACACCCATCGCTACCGCGTCGTATGTCGACCATCGGGGCGTTGGGATTTCGAGGACGCGGGCATACCAAAAGGCTTCATGATCCGGATTGAAGTCGGGATCCTCCCACACGACCTCGAGCTTGGTCGCGCCGATTGTATTGGTGTAGCGAGCAGTCTGCAGGTCGACGGTGTTGCCCACGGCCTCAATGCTCTCCGAGCGAGCGGAAGAGAGCCGGGCGCCAGAAGCAGCGACGTCGTAGATCTTTTCATGGCTCTGCCCGGTTTCGTCAACCCATCCTTTAATCATCTGGATCCGGTCCAGGTTGGCTCCCAACGGATCCTTCTGGGCGAAGATTGCAAACCGGGGGGCAAATGGGCCCGGGGACTCGGGTAGAGTGCCTCCCATCGGGGCGCCTAAGGCATAGGCTTGGTCGACAAAGTTCGGCTTCTGGGTGAGGTCAAAGGGATACCGCCATCCGCCAAAAAAACGCACGGTGATGCGGGGGCCCGATGTGGCATAGGTCTCCTTGCGACGCAGCCCGTCGAAAATCGAAGCTCGGTTGTTTTCCTCGGCCCAGACCGCAGCCAAACCGGCTGCGCCCCACTTCAGGCTTCTGATCTGACTCTTGGGTAGCCATGTGGTCTCCCCAAGCCGTAGCCCCGCGGTGCCGTCCAGCATCGGGAGCTTGCCATGGAAGTTGTCTTCTTCCACGGCATAGCTGGCATTGTGGGAGTCACTGCTTCCAATGAAGCCAAAGCGGAAAGGGTTCCAACCCTGTGTCGCCGAGAACTCGAGTCCAGTCATCAATGCAGCTCGCGCATAGCTGCCCCGAGGTTGGCTTGGCCGTCCGTCTGTGCTCATGACCTCATCGTATATTTCGAAGTCGGCGAACTCATCCTTGCTCGACAAACTCGGATGGGTTTCGGACTGACCTTTGATCTGAAGGATTTCGCTGATGGGCTCGTTTTTTATTCGTGCGATCGAGTACGCCTCATCCATCGGCGAGCCATCGAACCGGGTTGGTTCGTACATGCGGCCATTGCTTACATTCGCATTGTGCGGAATGGAGATCATCTCCATACCGAGCCCGCGCTGAGTTTCGAGGGCTCGCCAAAGATCCTCAGGGTCTTCCGAGTCCCGTGCGCTGAACGGACGGCTCGGAGTGCGGGCGGATCGGTAGATGACGTTTCGGTGCAGGTTCTCTTCATTGGGCATTGAACTCCACTCGTAGCCAATGAATGTGGTGAATCGACCCGGCGCGTTATGCCGCTCTGCGGCTGAACGGATGTCCTGCCATGCCTCGTTCGAAGCGGTTTCGCTCTCCTGACCGAAGGTGGCCTCCCGCTGATCAGTGCTGCCCATTTGAGTGAGAGTGGTCTTCAAAAAATTAAAAGTGATGTAGAGACGATTTCCCGTCGAGATGACCTCGCGCAGGGATACCTGTTCGACTCCATTGGCCTGAGCTTTTTCGGCTCTTTGTCGCGCGGCCCCCAGATATTCCGCGTGATCTGTGACCGCCGCAAAATCGAGCGGACGCCGGGCGCGAATGGGGTAGCCGATGGCATGTTCGATGGTTTCGCCTTGGGCGTAACGGTAGGCATCGTCGGGCGTGGCGCGAACGCCAAAGGTGTAGGCGTCGTAGGAGTGGCTGGTGTGGATGTGAAGGTCGCCCCAGAAGACATGCCGAAGAGGATCATGCGGAAGAACGGTTTGCTTGGGAGCCGGCTCCGCGAATCGTGGGTCAGAGACCGCATTCAGAGTAGGGTCGTCGACGGCCGTGCAGGCCGTGAATCCGATTCCCGTAACTAAGGTGATCTTTGCAAGACAGCTGCGGATGAAAACCCTCATCTTTTGAGGTTCCGTTTTCGGAGTTCGGCGGGCAATCGTCGATCACCGGGCGAGTACCACGTTGAGCGGTAGACCGTCGGTGTGGGTCCGAATTGCGATTCAGCCAGAATAGGATTGACCCACTCCCACACAGTTTCGCCGTCGGGAGTGACCTGAAAGAGGCGCCCTGTGGCGGCTTCGGCGATGAAGGTGTTGCCGTTTTCAAGCCTCTGAGCAGAGCCCGCCATAAAACTTTGAAAGGCCAAGATGGTCTGATCAGTGTACTGCCAGACTATTTTCTCGGTTTTTGGATCGACCTCGATGACTCGGGCGAAAGATGGGATTCGCTTGCGGTGGATGCCGTTGTCAAAAATCAAAATGTTTCCGTTGTCCAGAAGGCGGGCATCGTGTTGATGGGAGAGTGTGTGGGATCCCCACTCCCAGATAACCTTTCCGCTTTGGCGGTCGATCTGAATGACCATGTTGGTCAGCCGAAGACTCAACAGCCAATCGCCGTTGGCCAAGATTCGAATCGAGTTCCCATGGGTCCATTCCTGCCTTTTGTCGAGGGGGCAGATCTGCTGTGTCGCCGGATCGAGATGATCCCCGGCGCGCCACAGGCTTTCCCTTTGGCCCTCGCGGTCGATCAACTCGATGGTGTCGGCCCACATATCTTCGGGGTCCTCGCGATGAGGGCACCCCCCCTGAACGGCTCGAGTTTGCGTAGGGGAGAGACGGTAGAAACCCAAGGCGTGGTAGCGGCCGTCGGGTAGACGCCGGGCGTCGTGATGTAAGAGGTCGCCCCGGTATTCCCACAGGACCTCTCCATCGGGTGCAAGCTCAAGAATGCCTTCGATCTCGCCGTTTGCGATGCGAGCGGGCTTGAGCGGATCGCCAGCCATCAAGGCAATGAGTCGACCGTCATCGGCCAGTCGCGCCGAGGCTACTTGGGCGAGGGGCCACTCATGAGCCGTTTGCCCTTCATGATCGACGAGGATCACGCGGTGGGCTTGGGGGACCAGCGCGAAACCAGGCTGCGCGACCTGGCTTTCGTGGTAGACCAAGCCCGTCGGTCGTTCTCGGATCCACGCCATGTCGCCCCCTTTTTTGCACCGGTCGCGTGCCGGCTTCAGTATAAGGCCCTGAAATCCTGCGGACTTCCCCAGTCAGGCCCGAGCCTCGGGGCCACTGAGGAGTTTGCCTCGTGTTATCATCTGGCCGGAGAGTTTTCCCCGGGGTTCGAGTCGGAACTGCCTCGAGCGGTCCCTGTTCCTTGACCGCGGGGAGGGCCTTTTTGAAAAGTTCAAAGCCATTTGCGGGCGATCGCCGAGACGGACGAGATCCCTGCTGGAGGAGAAACCTATGCATGATCTAGTCATACGGGGCGGAAAAGTCATTGACGGAACCGGAGCGCCCGCCCGTGAGCTGGACTTGGCGGTCGACGGAGATCAGATTGTCGCCATGGGGGAGGGGCTCGGTCCTGGCCGTCGCGAGATCGACGCCAAGGGCCTTCTGGTTTTGCCCGGCTGGGTTGATGTTCACACGCACTATGACGGACAGGTGACCTGGGACCCGCATCTCACCCCGTCTGGCTGGAATGGTGTGACGACTTTGGTGATGGGTAACTGCGGAGTCGGGTTTGCGCCGGTCAAGCCCGGTGAGGAAGACTTTCTCGTCCGTCTCATGGAAGGGGTCGAGGACATTCCGGGGACTGCGTTGCATGAGGGAATTGATTGGCAATGGGAGAGCTTTCCCGAATACCTTGATGCACTCGAAAAGATGCCGCGTTCTGTCGATGTGGCGACCCAAGTACCCCATGGTGCCGTTCGCACTTATGTGATGGGCCAACGAGGGGCCGAGAACGAGAAGGCGACGCCTGCGGACATCGAGCAAATGGCGGCCATCGTCAAGGAAGGACTTGAGGCGGGCGCTCTGGGTTTTTCGACTTCAAGGACCATGCTGCACCGAGCGAAGGATGGTGATGTGGTTCCGGGGACCTATGCCGACGATCCCGAGTTGATGGGAATCGGCCGTGTTCTCGGAGAGGTGGGTCATGGTGTTTTTGAAGTGGCCAGTGATTTAGCGCCCGAGGGCGATGAGCTTTCCTGGATGCGTCGTTTGGGTAAGGAGACGGGGAGGCCGGTTTCCTTTGCGTGCTTGCAGAGTCCGGTCGATCCTCAGCAATACAAGCGACTTCTGGCTGCGGTGGATGAAGACCAAGCGGACGGGGGTCATCTCACCCCGCAAGTGGCTCAACGACCCGCTGGGCTTCTGCTTGGTTGGGAGAGTAGTTTTCATCCCTTCATGCTTTCGCCGGCTTTTGAACCTTATGCGGAGATGGATCCGCAGGAGAGGTTGGAGCGCTTGCGCGATCCCGCGGTGAAAGCAGAGTTGCTCGCGAGTCAGCCGGTTTTTGAGGGCGACCTCGCTGGGCCAGCGATGATGATCGTTGGGGCCTTCAGCATGATGTATCCGTTGGGTGACCCGCCCGACTACGAGCCTGGGCCCGAGAAGAGCCTCGGCGCCCTCGCGCAGAAGAGGCAGGTCGAGCCTCGCGAACTCGCCTACGACTTGATGATGGAGCGTGGAGGCAAGGGGCTCATCTATTTACCCTTGATCGGTTATGCGGGGGGAAGTTTTGAAGCGCTAAAAGAAATGATGGAGCACCCGTCGGCGATCTTTAGCCTTTCCGATGGCGGGGCTCATTGCGGCCTGATCTGTGATGCGAGCGTCCCGACGTTCTTGCTGACCCATTGGGTGCGTGACCGTGAGCGGGGGGAGCGTTTTCCGATTGAGCAAATCGTTGAGCATCAAACGCGTCGAACCGCCCACTTCTACGGTCTAGAAGACCGCGGCGTGCTGGCTCCTGGGATGAAAGCCGATATCAATGTGGTCGACTTTGAAGCGCTCGAGATTCACTCTCCCGAGATGGTGTATGACCTGCCTGCCGGCGGGAAGCGGCTCGTTCAACAGATCGACGGGTACCGCTATACGATCCAGAGCGGTCGGGTGACCTTCGAGGACGGAAAAGAGACTGGTGCGTTGCCTGGCAAATTGATTCGAGGGCCCCAGCCAGCGCCGGATTCCGTCGCCTAGGGGGTTGCTCCAGAAGGGTCGATTGGGCGGTTTTATTGCATCGGTTGGACCATGTCCGCTGCGAATCGTTGGATTCCGTCGATTTTTTGATCGAGATCTTCGGTCATGCCGTGGTAGAAGACCCAAGGTAGGGTGAGGATGTGGCTGACGCCTCCGGCCTCAAGCCGTCGGTAGCCGTCGAGTCCGTGAGCGTCGGTGGCGCTGGCCATGACTTCGAGATTTCCCTCCCGACCGAGTTCGCGACGGTAGCTTCGAACTTTCGTAATGCACTCCAGAATGTCATCGCTGGATTGTAGATCGGAGAGCCAGCCGTCGTTTCGGGCGGCTCTTTTGAGCGCACGGTCAGAGATGCCGCCCACCCAGATCGGGATTCGGGCTTTGGGGATTGGCGGTGTCAACTTAAGCCGATCGAAGCGGTAGAACTCACCTTCATGCGCAATCATTTCTCCCGTCCAAAGTTTCTGCATGACCTCGATCATTTCATCGGCCCGTGCGCCCCGGCGCTGAAAATCCTGTCCCGCAACTTCGAATTCGACGTTCGACCATCCGACCCCGATCGTGAGAGTGATTCGATCATTCGAAAGGGCTGCAGCCGTCGCGACAGACTTGGCCACCATGAAGGGGTTGCGCATGGGAAGGACGAAGACATTCGTCGTAAATCGCAACTTTGAGGTCACTGCAGCCAGGGCGCCGGCGACCACCCAGGCGTCAGGAAACTCCGATTCTTCGTCGTACCGACGGGATCCGTCTTCGGTATATGGATAGGGGGTGTCGAGATGTTCGGGATAAACGACATGATCCGAGAAGGCGAGGGCCTCATAGCCGGCTTCGTCGGCCGCACGTGCGATGGGGATCAGGTGATCCGAAGGTTGGAAAGCGCCAGCGATGACGAATTTCATGGCGGCATGATCTCCTTTCTGTTGCGCCCGCCCATTGGTCGACTTCGGTCGATGGGCTTTCTCGCCGGCAGCGAAGGGCGATTTCGACGATGGGTTGACTCTCGCGGCTCCTGAGGGGAATTTCAAGGCCGTCGCAGGCAACAGGTTTAGGCGAGAGACCGAACGAGTCGGGCTAAAGTTCTTGCATGACGAATCTACGCGCTGCTCGAGTTTTCTCCCGATTCGAATCTTCCTTACCGGTCCATTCTCGGACAGGAGGCCCTTTCTCCTCAATGTGGGGACAACTGGGGATTTGGTGGGTTATTGGGTGGGCAGGCTTTATTGTGGCCGGTACGCCCCTCGCTGCCGTGGCTCAGTCCGCCGAGGCCGCTGCCGTCGGTGTCGAGTCTGAGGCAACGGAAAAACCATCGAATTCAGGGCATGGCGGAAAAGTTTCAATCCAGTTTGTTCCGATGCCAGAAATCGGGGTTCGGTCCGAACAGGCCAAGCAGCGAATCAAGGAAACGCTCCTTGTTACTCGGCCAAGCGAGGAGGAGGCTCGGGCAGCCGAAGCCATTCCTGACCTTCGGAGCTGGGTCAATCGGCAGTTGCACCGCTCGTCGATGGTTCGATCTCACAAGCCATCTGTGCTTTCGCTGGATCAACTCCAGGCGGGCTGGGATCAGGTGAATCGGCGCCTCGAACAAACACAGAATGGACTGCAAGAGCAGGGCAATAAGGTGGAGAAGCAGGTCCAGACCCTTCGGAAGATTAAGGAATTGTGGTCTGATACCCGGATCAAAGCGGTTCAGTTGGACGTGGCCCCTGACGTCATTCGCCAAATCGATGAGGTCCTACAAGCCGTGAAAGCGGCGAGCACTGAAGTGAATGATCGGCAGGCCAAGCTTCTGGCCCTGCAAAGCGACGTGGCCAGCCTCAGTGAACTCTCGGATGGGGACGAGAATCTGATTGCCCAGTCAAGAGGCCAAGCAGTCAGCGAAGTACTTGAGCGAGATGTGCCTCCTATCTGGCAGCCGGGATTTTGGAAAACCGCAGACCGTCGAACCGTTGCCCTCAACCTTCAGGAGCAAGTAATTCGGGATCGCGAGATCTTGGCTCGATATTGGGATCACAATCGGCAGCGGGTTCTCTTTTTCGGGGCGTGCGTAGCGGGACTGATCGTGCTGATGTGGCTCGCTCGAGGTCGGGTCGACGCGGCGATAGGGAACGAGCCTCAGATGCAGGCGGTTCGTGGAATTTTTCAGAAGCCGATCGCCTTGAGCCTCTTGATTGCGTTCTTTTCAAGCCTCTGGTTCTTCAGAGACCTCGCGGTTGGGCCCCTGGGGCCTCTGTTTGGTGCGGCGACTCTGATTCCAGCGGTCATCGTGCTTCGACAAATTGTGGACCGTCCGGTCTATCCGATGCTTTCCGTTGGGATGGTGGTCTACTTTGTCCATCACGTTCACCAGCTGCTTGAAGAAGCGGTTGTGATCTCTCGGGTTCTCTTTTTGGTCAATATGTCGGTTTTGGCGGTTTGGACGGCCTGGACCCTGCGACCTTCAAGGATGAAGGCCATTCCGTCCGAGGTCGCCTCGAAAGCTTCCTTCCGTGCGATCGGGAGGATTCTTCGGGTGGTTTCCTTCGCGGCGTTTGGTTGCGTTGCCGCTGAATTGGTCGGTTATGGCGCTCTGGCCGGTCTGGTCGGTGGGACCCTGATGATGGGGATCTACGGGGCGATCGTTCTGTACGGGACGGTTCTGGTTGTCGATGGATTACTTGTTTTTTTGATGCGCGTATGGCCGCTTGAGAGCCTGGCCCTTGTTCGTCGCAATCGGGATCTCTTGCGAGAACGCGCCAATCTTTGGATGTGGCTGGCGGCATGGGCGATCATTGTCCAGGCCTTGCTTCTTCGACTGGAAATTTGGGAGCAAGTCAAAGCTGCAGGCCGTGGGTTGCTGGCGGCACAGATCCCGTTGCCTCAGGTCACACTGACGGTCGGGAACGTCGTAGCGGCGATCGTTGTCTTCATCGGTTCGATGTGGGCCTCGCGCTTTATTCAATTTGTTCTCTCGGAGGAGGTTTTTGATAGTGCGGAAGTCGAGCGAGGTCGACCGTATGCGATCAAGACGCTGCTCCACTATGGCTTCGTGATTGCAGGTTTCATTTTTGCCGTAATCGCCCTCGGATTTGATGCCAACCGGGCCACGCTGTTGACGGGCGCCTTTGGGGTGGGGGTTGGTTTTGGTCTTCAGACGATTGTCAATAATTTTATTTCTGGCGTGATTCTTTTGACTGAGCGACCCATTCAGGTGGGCGATACAGTCGCCATGGGCGAAGTTGCTGGAGCGATTCAGCGGATCGGTATCCGCTCCAGCACGGTTCGGACTTGGCAGGGGGCAGAGGTGATTGTGCCGAACGCGAACTTCATTTCTGAGGAAGTGACCAACTGGACGAAGTCAGACCGCCGCCGACGTTTTGAGATTCCGATCGGTGTCGCGTATGGAAATGACCCCGAGGTGATCATGAGCATGTTGGCGGAAGCAGCGGCTTCGACAGAGGGCGTGTTGGAGACGCCGGAGCCTTACGTGCTTTTTCAAGATTTTGGCGACAGTTCGCTTGATTTCGAAGTTCGCGCTTGGACCAGCGACTTTGATCACTACAGCCGAATTCGAAGTCGAATATGCGTGTCGATCAGTCGGAAGCTTCGAGATGAAGGGGTCGAGATCCCGTTTCCCCAGCGTGATATCCACCTGCTCGATGCGCCCAAGGTGTAACGGGCGCACCGTGCTTGGCCGCCGCATGGCGAGCGAGCGAAGCGTCCTCGATGGGGTCAACCGCCGGCGGCCGGCGGGAAAATATCGAGGGTCTGGAGCTTGCGAAGAGGCGTTTCGGCACCTTGGGGAAGCCAGCGGCTGTTTCGGCCATCGACCATGAAGTGAACTCTCCGGGAGAGTTCACCCGAGGGTTCAAAGATCTGGTCCGCCAGGGCGGGGCAGTGTTCAGCCAGGCATTCGGCAAGCTGCCGAACGGTGGCGCCGTCGCCCAAAGGAAGGTCGATGGTCGTGACGCCGGCGAGAGCGCGGAGTGTGGCGTAAAGCTTGACCTGCATGAGAAGAAGACCTCCCCCTGGAAAGTCTTTAGGGGATTTCAAGAGCGGCGAGTTTCGCAGGCGGGACAACTCCATTCTTCCAGCCCCGGGCGGCGTAGTACTCGGTCAGCATCTCGGGCAGTTCAGAAACATGCCCCTTTGAGCCGGCCTCAGTGGATGGTTCCTCAAGGAAGCGGCGGGGCAGGGTGTCTGAGCCGGGGCCGAAGCCTGCGAGGTTGTTGTAATGGCGCTCTAAGTTGTAGATGCGCTCGCCGGCGGTCATGACATCTTCTCCACTCCACGATTGGCTGTAGGCGGTAGTGAGCTGTGCGGCGTACTCATCGGCTCCCTGGGCAAAGGAGCTGAACTTGCAGAGGTCCATGCTGTCGCCACAGGCGTGGAGGTCTTGAAAGGTCTTGACCAGTTCCCCCTTACCCGACCATGCGAGGGGGTCGGCTTCGATGGCCACGACACCCAGCTCTGCGGCTGCGACGTAGGCGCGTAAGTGACAAGCGCCTCGGTTGCTGGTCGCATAACCCAGTCCCATTCCCTTCAGCCCTCGTGGGTCGTAGGCGGGAACGGCTTGCCCCTTCACCACCATCGCGATCTCGGGATGGCCAAGGTGTTGTGCGCCGCGAAGCGTCCCTTCCGCCAAGAGGTCGCCGAGGGGCTCCTCTCGGCGTCCGATTGCTTCGGTGAGCGCGACCATCGTTTGGCGGTCTCCCCATTTGAGCGCCGGGAGACCTTCGAGCCAGCCTCGTTCGCTGGCCTCCATGTACATCGAGAAGACGTTGCCGAGTTCGATTGGGTCCATTCCAAGGTCGTTGCATTGATCAATCAGCTTGGCAATCGAATGGACGTCATCGTTGTCGCAATTGGCTCCGAGAGACCACGCTGGCTCGTATTCGATGCTCTCCATCCGGAGCCCCGCGTGGGGTCCTTCCTTGATCTCGACTTCTTTTTTGCAGGCGACCGGGCAGGCATGACAGGTGGGGTCATGAACGAGAATGTTCTCCTCGACGAATTCGCCGCTGATTTTTTCTGCACGTTCTCCGAAGTGTGTGCCTTGGCTGTTTCTTGTTCCGAGTGCGCCGATGCTGTTGGTGACGTTCATCAATACGTTGGTGCCATAGACCGATAGCCCGCCCTTCTTCGGGCTCGTGATGTTCTTCTCGTCTCGAATATGGTCGAGCATTTCGCGTCTAACCAGGCGCCATTGCTCGGGATCCACGTCCTCGCTCCGCGCTCGAGTGGCGCGGATCACGATGGCCTTCAGATGCTTGTCCCCGCCGATGGCACCGGTTCCGCCACGGCCAAAAGCGCGATCATCTTCGTTCACCCAGGCGGCGAAGCGCCCGCGGGTTTCGCCGGAGGGACCAATCGCGCAGACCGAAAGATCCTGTGCTCCGTAGCGTTCTTGGAAGAAAGCCACAGTTTTATGGACGCCGTGTCCCCAGATTTCACTGGCATCTCGCAGGGCGATGTTCCCGTTTTCAATGAAGGCATATTGAGGGGATTGGGCACGCCCGGTGAAGACGACTCCGTCCAGCCCGGCCCAGCGGAGTCTCGCGGCGGTCCAGCCGCCTTGGTGGCTATCGGTGACGGTCCCCGTCAGAGGAGACTTGGTGACACAGGCCCACCGTCCGCTCATGCTCATTTCTGTCCCGGTGAGCGGGCCATTCATGAAGATCAGCGGGTTTTCCGGGGAGAAGGCCTCGACCTCTGGGCCCGCTTCGAAGAGGTACCGAACCCCTAAGCCGCGGCCGCCCACATATTTTCGAACCCACTCTTGTGGGGCGGGGCGGATCGATGTCTCCCCCGTGCTGAGGTCGACGTGCGCGATGGATTGGCCAAATTCGCGGATCTTCATCGGGCGACTCCTTCAGCCTTTTGTCGCCGAAAGGGTATCGCGCTGCTTCATTTTCGGGGATTTCTTTTCGGGGGTCTCCAACGTGGAGAGTCCGGCAGGCGATGGGACGCCCCCGGGCCAAGGCCGGGGCGTCCCCAAAGACTAGGCGCCTCGCAACTCTTCAAGGTACTGGTTGCGCTCCTCGTCTGAGGCGTGCGGGAAAGTGCAGGTGGTTCGGTCGACGATTCCACCAAACCGAGCTTTCAACGCACGGGCGACGTCGTGGGGCTGGGCCACGATGGCAAATTCCTCAAGGATCTCGTCGGTAATGCGCTCACCCATCGCGACCCACTCGCCGCGTTTCGACATGGCGTTGAGCTCGGCTTGGAGCTCGCCCCAACCATGAAGGTCGAGGAC
>JAQWNI010000257.1 GCA_029268645.1 Myxococcota bacterium | reverse complement strand
GCGTCCGACAAGGCTTTGTTCACGGCAGACCGCTGGCCCATGGAGCCACCGCCCTCCTCGCGCATTTCCCAGCTCGAAGGCACCCGCTTTCGCTGAAATTCACGGATCCGCATCGCGGCTTTGCCAAGCGCAGCGCGGTCTGCGGGATCCACGGCTTCACAGCCCAAATCCCATTCCTCTTGGGTGATTTCGAAGGTTTCGAGGTCTAGCCCGGTCGCTGATCGACTCCAACTCCGGAGCGCACGGTCTCCTCCGGTTCGGATTTGGCTGAGTCGCTCGCCAACTTCGGCTACCTGAGCTTCGGTGGGCTGGACGGCTTGCCGAGCACAGAGGGATTGCCAAGCTTTCTCGAAGCCCGAATCCCCAGGCTTCAGCACCTCAAGCCACTTTGCACCTGCCTTGCTGGTCATTTCCTCGAACCTCCTGACGCGGCCTTCCGCCACGAGAGGTCCTTCGTCTCGAGGCGTTAGGTCGGAGTCGTTTTTCGAGCCGAGACGACACGAGGACGCCCGGCCAGATCATTCAGAATTTCGATCTCACATAGACCCGCTTCCGCAAACCAACCCGCCACCACATTCGCTTGCCCAGAGTCGATCTCGACACCGACCCACCCTCCGAGTTCCAGCCGCTCCTTGACTCCAACCGCGAAGGGTCGGAGCACCGCATATCCATCCGGTCCACCGAAGAGGGCCTGCTCGGGCTCATGAGCGAGCTCCGGGGCAAGACCTTCTGCTTCAGACCGCGCCAGATAGGGCGGGTTGGAGACGATCAGATCGAACTTTTCCGTCCCGACGGGATCAAAAAGCTCCCCCTGCAGGAATTGGATGTTCTCACTGACCTGCAACTTATCGGCATTGATTCGAGCGATCTGAAGCGCTTTCGGGCAGATGTCTGTCGCGGTCACCTGGGCCTGCGGGCAGTCAGCGGCAAGGCTGATCCCGATCGCACCGGAACCCGTGCCCACGTCGAGAACTCGGTAGACCCGTGCCGCGGCCTGCCGGATTGTTTTGAGGGCCGCCTCAACAAGGGTTTCCGTTTCAGGACGGGGGGTTAGGACATCTTCGGTCACCTGAAAGGGCCTCGACCAGAACTCCCGTTCGCCCAAAAGAAGAGAAATGGGAACGCGTTCGCTTACTCGACGACGGATTAATTCTCGGAAGTCTGAACGCTCGGTGGGTTCAACTGGCTTATCGAACTGGAGGTAGAGGGCCAGTCGCTCGAGACCCAGCGCGTGGGCGAGCAAGAGTTCGGCATCCAACCTCGGGGTTTCGATCCCGTGTTCAGAGAAGTGCTTGGTCGTCCAGCGCAGCAGGTCGAGGACCGTCCAGACGCGGTCTCCACCCGCGGTCGAGGCGTTCCCGGATCCCGGCTGGGGTCGACCTGTCTGATCGCCCATCAATCGGAGGCCGAATCGGCCTGCGCCCGCGCGAGGATCTCAGCCTTGACGGCTTCCAGCAAGGGACCGAGGTCGCCCTCCATCACCTGGTCCAGTTTGTGGACCGTCACACCCGCTCGGTGGTCAGTGATTCGGCTTTGCGGAAAGTTATAGGTCCGGATTTTCTCCGCACGCTCCCCGGAGCCCACCTGCGAGCGCCGCTCGCTAGCGCGCTCGTCCGCGGCCCGCTGCTGCTCGAACTCCAGCAATCTCGAGCGCAACACAGTCATCGCCTTTGCTTTGTTCTTGTGCTGCGACTTCTCATCCTGGCACTGGACCACCACGCCGGTCGGAATATGAGTGATCCGCACCGCCGAGTCGGTCGTATTCACGCTTTGCCCCCCGGGGCCGCTGGCTCGCATCACATCGATCCGCAGCTCTCCCGGGTCGATGTGGATATCGATTTCCTCCGCTTCGGGCATCACGGCCACCGTCACCGTTGAGGTGTGGACCCGGCCCTGGGTCTCCGTCGTCGGAACCCGCTGGACCCGATGCACCCCCCGCTCGAATTTCAAACGGCTGAAAACCGCGTCTCCCTCCACAAGGGCAATCACCTCTTTGAACCCACCCCCATCTGTCGCGGAGCTGGAGAGCGGGGCCATCTTCCAGCCCAGGGTGTCCGCATACCGGGTGTACATCCGAAAGAGGTCCGCGGCGAAAAGCGCGGCCTCATCGCCCCCTGTGCCCGCGCGGATCTCAAGCAATGCATTCTTTTCGTCATTGGGGTCTCGGGGCGTAAAAAGGATCGCCAACTCGGTTTCCAATTCGCCCAGACGCACTTCGAGGTCCCGAGCCTCATCCCGAGCCAGATCAACCACTTCGGGATCGGGGTCTTCCACCATCGCTCGGGACTCAGCGAGCAGGGCCACCGTCTCCCGATACCGCTCTCCGACCTCAAGGACCGGACGCAGCTGGCCGAGCTCCTTGCCCACCTTGGCAAAGCGGCCCGGATCCCGGGCCAGATCGGGGTCCGAGAGCTGGCCCTCTAATTCCCGAGCGCGTGCTTCAGTGTTTCTAATCCTGTCGAGAAACTTCTCGTCCATGGTTGATTCCTGGCCAGTCGGTCAAGCGTGGAGAGGGCTCAGTGCTGCAAGGTACAGCGTCGCGTACAAGCGAACCCGAAGTTCTTTAGCTCGACATGGACTCCATAAATTCCTCATTTGATTCCGTCGCCTTGACTTTTTCGAGCAGGAATTCCATCGAATCCACAGGCGAGAGCGGTGCCAGAAGCTTACGCAGGATGTACATGCGATTCAGCGTGGTTTCGTCGAGCAGCAATTCCTCTCGACGGGTCGCCGATCGGTTGATATCGATCGCCGGATAGGTGCGGCGGTCCGCCAATTTTCGATCGAGCACAAGCTCGCTGTTACCGGTGCCCTTGAACTCCTCGAAGATCACCTCGTCCATTCTCGACCCCGTCTCAATTAAAGCCGTTCCGACAATGGTCAGGCTGCCCCCCTCTTCCACGTTTCGTGCGGCTCCGAAAAAACGCTTGGGCTTATGAAGTGCGTTGGAGTCGACTCCTCCCGAAAGAATCTTTCCTGAGTGCGGGACGACAGTATTGTGGGCCCGGGCCAATCGGGTGATCGAATCGAGAAGAATCACGACATCTCGCTGGTGCTCGACCAAACGTTTGGCCTTATCGAGGACCATCTCGGCGACTTGAACGTGCCGCGTGGCCGGCTCATCGAAAGTCGATGAGATGACCTCGGCCTTCACGGTTCGTTGCATGTCGGTCACTTCTTCGGGCCGCTCGTCGATCAGCAGAACAATCAAATACACTTCGGGATTGCGCTCGGCGATCGCATTGGCGATCTCCTTAATGATCATCGTCTTTCCCGCCTTGGGGGGGGAGGTGATCAGGGCTCTCTGTCCTTTACCGAGCGGGGCAATTAAATCGATGATGCGAGTTGTCAGGCCTCCGGCTTTGGATTCGAGAGCAAATTTTTCTTCCGGGTAAAGAGCCGTCAGGTTGTCGAAGAGAATCTTCTGTTTGGCCTTCTCCGGCGGCTCAAAATTGATGGTCTCCACCTTGAGGAGAGCGAAGTAGCGCTCGCTTTCCTTGGGCGGACGAACCTGCCCCTCGACAGTGTCTCCGGTTCGCAAATTAAATCGGCGGATTTGGGAAGGCGATACGTAGATGTCATCGGGGCCAGCCTGGTAGCTCTGATCTGGCGCTCGCAAAAAACCGAAGCCATCCTGAAGGATCTCCAGAACCCCCTCGGCGAAAATTCGGCCTTTCTTTTCGGTCTGCGCCTTCAGGATGGCGAAGAGCAAATCTTGCTTTCGCATGCCGGAGGCATTCTCGACATTCATGTCCTCGGCCCGAGCGGTCAATTCTTGTGCGGTCAGGCGCTTGAGGTCCCGAACATAAACCCGCTCGGCCCCTTCTTCCTCGGTCATGCCCGCCTCTTCCTCGGCCAACTCGGCGTCGGACGGCAAATAGTCCTTTCTCGGGGCGTCGCCGCCGGGCTTGCGCCCTCCTGAGCCCCCCCCCGAACTCCTCGGGCGACGACCACGCCCCCTGCGGTTGCGACCCGACCCAGACTTTCCTTCATTCGATCGATCTGTATTCACGGTTTCTTCTTTCTTCGAGTTGGGGAACGGTCTCATCGGATTTGAGTGGGCAAGCTTGCTGAGGCGGCCGCCGAATCGGCGTCCGATTCGCGCAACAGCCGCCGCGACAGAGCGAGGGCCGCCTTGGATCGAGGGAGCCCGCCCGTCGAGCGGTTCGCCAGCACCGCGAGGGCACCGAGCACGCAAACGAAAAGCGGGAAAAACGTATGGGGTGTGTCACGGAGTAAATGAGGGCAACGCTTGAGCGGAGCACGGCTCAACTGGGCGACCGGGCCCGACGAAACCCAATGGATTTTGAGGTGGGGGGCGAATCGCCAGACTGGCGCTCGCATTAGAAGCGGAGTACCCGGGGGGCCGATTAGGATCGCTCCGACGTGGTTGCGCGACCGTAGATCTGGCCCGGAGGGGTGTCAAGCGTCCCGACGCGGTCTCACCCAGTGGACCATTCTCCCGGCCTGGGCGCCGTCCCGTCGAAAGGAATCGAAACTTTCCGGATGACAGACGGTGCAAGACGCCGCCACGGTGCCCCGGTGAGCCGAGTGGATTCCGCTTTGGGTGAGCGCCTCCAGGGCCAGCGATTGAAGGTCCAGCAGAACATGACCCGGGCGGGTGGGGCGAACGGCCTGGTCGAGGACTGAACCGAAACACTCCCCAAGCGCGTCGAGGACTGGGGCATCAACCTCGTAACAGCACGCCCGGGCGTGGGGCCCAATCGCCGCTCTCAGATCACCGAAGCCCCAATCGGTGAGGGCCCCAACCGCCTCACGGATGACGCCGCGCGCAAGGCCCCGCCAACCCGCGTGGACGGCCGCCACACATCGACCGTCTCCTGAAGCGACCAGGATGGGAATACAGTCGGCCGTGACAACCGCCACTGACTGCCCGCCGACGCGACACAAAATCGCGTCTGCCTCAGGAGGGGAGGCCCCCGATCCGAGATCGAATCGGGCCACGACGTTTCCATGGACCTGCTGCGGCCGAGCAGTGGCAGCAGGCGGCTCGGCACCTCGAGTACCAAAGCCATGCTCCACCTCGATTTCCTGAAGAACCGGGTCGCACAAAAAGCGCGGCAAGGAACTCTTCACCGGGCCGCCTCGCGCAGAGCTGCGACGGCTTCCTGGAGATCCTCGGGCCAGTTCGACTCAAAAAGTAGACGCTCCCCGGTCCTCGGGTGCAAAAAACCAAGAACCGCTGCGTGAAGCGCTGGCCTCTCGACCCTTGGCAAGCGCCGACTTCGATCCCGATGCGCGCGGCCATAGACCACATCGCCAAGCAGAGGCAAGCCAATGGAGCTGAGATGGACCCGAAGCTGGTGTGTACGACCGGTCTCTGGCTTTAACTCGAGCCAGGACACGCCGGGTGGGTCAAAACGCTCCAGAACCTTCCAGCAGGTAACAGCCCGGCGACCAGAACGCGTCCGGACAGACATCCGTTTGCGATCTCGGACATGTCGGCCGATTGGGCGGTCCACTCGACCGTGATCGACCTTGGGGCAGGCCCGAGCTAACGCATGATAAATCCGCTCGATGGAGTGATCCTGAAATTGCGCCGAAAGCCCCGCGTGGGCCGAATCGTTCTTGGCCGCCACCATGACGCCGGAGGTTCCTCGATCGAGACGATGGACGATGCCAGGCCGAATCGCGCCGCCCACCCCGGCGAGGTCCCGGCAATGGTGAAGCAGCGCGTTGACCAGTGTCCCTCGCCAATGGCCGGGCGCCGGGTGGCAGACGAGGCCCGCGGGCTTGTTGATGACGATCAGATCGCCATCTTCAAAGAGCACATCCAACGGAATCGGTTCGGCGACAAGTTCAAGCGAGACGGGGTCGGGCGGGTTCGCTTCGATGCGATCGCCCAAGAGCAACTTTCGACTGGGCCGCCGCAACGGTTGCCCTCCGACTTGAACTCGGCCGGTCTCGATCCAACGCCTTACCTGAGCACGCGGTGACCCGGAGAGGGCCGAGACTCCGGCATCCGCTCGACTCCCCGCTAGCTCCTCGGGCACGATGAAGACCAAACCGCCTTCATTGGACGTAGGCGGCCCATCCGCGTCTGTCATCAGACAGTCCGGCTCAGCTGCGGTAACGGAAGCGAGAGCGAGGCTGGGCTCGTGCCGCTTCGACCCGCGCCATATAACCGGCGACCACTCGTTCCGGCTCAAGGCCGATCGTCGTCGCATACGCGGTCACGAAACCCCGCACATAAACATTTGCGGGCAAATCAGCAAATTCTTCGTCTTCGATCCGGCGCAGGTGGGCTGCACCGATCTTCGTGATGTCGGCAATCTGCTCAAGCTCAAATCCGCGTCGAAGGCGCGCCCGGCGGAGCTTCGCGCCATCGAAATCGCCACTTTCCTCTTCGATGTCGGACTCGGGGTTTCCGATCGATTCAACATCCAACAGCCCGGCTTCTAGCAATGTTTCTTCTCGGGGGTTGGTAAGCGGGCTCGGCGGCGTCTGCACACCCGCCGATATCGGCCCCTCTGGCTCGGCAACCTTCTCATCATAGGCCCGGCGTGTGTCCGCATTGGAAAGAACCCGAAAGGCCTCTTCTACACGGTCGCGAATCGCCGATGTGTCTTGTTCATCATATACGGAGTAGACCGCAAGGCCTTCGGACGAATAGGCCGCTCGAGTCAGCGCGTAGGCACGCTCGATTTCTTCTGAATCGGCGTTTCGCCCGATTTCAAGAACCTCGTAATGGTCCTGGTCGGGCAGAGCCTTTAGATCCTGCGTCAATGGGCGATCCCCGATGTCCACGCCATCCCCATTCATCTTCAAGTTGATGCGTCCACGGTATCCATGACCGGTTCGCCCCCGTTCGAAGCCCCGGCCAATTTCTTTGCGATGCGCTGTAGATAAATCGCGGCGTCGGAGCCTTCGCGACTCTCGATGATCGGAGTGCGGGCCGCTACAGACTGCCGAGCCGCCTCGTCAAAATTCACATAGCCGAGATAGTCGACCTCGATGCCGAAGTATTTCCGACACACACTTGAAATCGCGAAGCCCAGCTTGACGTCTTCCGCTGTCCGCACCTCATTGATAATAATCCGCGGCCGGAAACGTCTCATGGTTTCTGCAAAACGGCGACCCTCGAGAGGGTCAATCAATTCGATCTCACGCAAAAGGTCGAACGGCGTGCGAATCCCTCGTTCGTTGCGTTGGTCCATCGCCTGCGAAACCAAGCTCCGCACGTCGTGGCCCACCATCGCCAGCCTCAAGCGGCGGTAAAAGGCAGCACGTAGGAACGTGTAGGCGTTTTCGACGGACGTGGGTTCGGGTTGGACAACGAGCAATCCATCATCCGCAACGAGAAAATAATCAAGAACAGCGGCGTGGCTCCCCGCACCGAGATCCAGCAAAACAATATCGGCGGGCAATTTTCGGAGGGCCCGCATCAGGCTGACCCGGCGAAGATGGCCCGGCTGTGCCTCGGCCAGATTCGCGTGGGTCCCGGCAATGATCTGAAGGTTAGGGTGGTGGGTCGGTACCAACAGTTTGACGAGGTCGTCTTCGCGCTGAGCGACGAAGTCCGCCAAGCTGTTTCGAGGAGTCCGAACGCCCAAGCACGTGTGGAGGTTGGCCCCTTCGAGATCTGCGTCGACGGCAACCACTCGGAGGCCCATCCGGGCGAGAGCCAGGGCTAGGTTGGCGGTCATGAAGGTCTTGCCAACCCCCCCCTTGCCACCACCCATGGAGAGAATGCGGGCCTCGCGGGCACCGGGTTTGGAGAACGCGGAGGGGCCGACGGGGGACTGGGCGCCCCGATTTACATCAATGGCCATGTTCGACTCTCTCCCCCTCCCGCTGTAAGAGCCCTTAAGCACGCTAACCAATGGCCGGGGTTGATTCAATGAAACGCGGCGGTCAGCGCCGCATATACAATGGACTCCTCCCCGGGCTCGACGGTTCGCAGATCGATCCAAACCGCATCGGCTCGGACACGCGCCACGACCGGGACCGGGGCCAACCGAAGGCGCGACGCGAGGGCCTCTGAGCCACATTCCGCACAAATCACGATGGCCCAGCTCTCCAGTTCGAAACCCGGCAAAGAGCCGCCCCCAACCGGCACTCGCTCGCTCTGAACCCTCACCGACGCCGCGGCCGTGGGGATTCCTTCGACCAGCTTCGCCCACAAGGCGCGGGCGCGTCTTTCGATAGAATCCGGCGAGGCGAGAAGCTGCCGCAGCAGAGGCAGCTCTTCGGGCCCCCGCCCCTCAAGCAAAGCGCATAAGGTCCAATCTAAGGCCGCGAGCGTCATCTTGTCTGCCCGGAGCGCCCGCGCGAGAGGGTTGCTCCTCATGGCCTCAACGACTTCAGAGCGCCCTAACACGAGACCTGCTTGAGGGCCCCCCATCAATTTATCCCCGGAAAAACAGACCAGGTCGGGGCTCAGAGCCAGACGGGAGGGGGCGTAGGACTCCTCGGGGAAACCCTGGGGACCGAGATCGACCAGGCTCGCACTGCCCAGGTCCTCCATCACCGGCACACCGTGGCGAGCGCCGATTTGGACCAGCGCGCCAAGACCGACTTCGGCCACAAATCCCCGAACCTCAAAATTGCTGCGGTGAACCTTCAGAAGCAAGGCGGTCTCGGGCCCTATGGCCTCTTCGTAATCCCCGGGATGGGTCCGGTTCGTGGAACCGACCTCGACCAAGCGAACCCCTGCGCGCTGCATGATTTCAGGCACCCGGAAGGAGCCCCCAATCTCGACCAGTTCACCGCGCGAGACAATGACCTCGCGCCCGGCGGCCAGGGTGTTGAGGGCAAGCAGCACGGCCGCCGCGCAGTTATTGCAGACGAAGGCCGACTCCGCGCCCGAGAGCAAGCTGAGACGGTCCCCCACACCCTGAAGCCGGTCCCCCCGCTCTCCGGATTCGAGGTCGAGTTCGAGGTCGCTGTATTCCGCTGCTGCCTCGGCGGCGGCTTGGGCAGCCCCCGCGGCCATCCGGGCGCGCCCTAGATTGGTGTGCAACACGACGCCCGTGGCATTCACGACGCGCCTCGGCCGAGCCTGGCTCAGATTGCGAGCTTCGGCGGCCGCCCTCTCAACCCAGGCCTGATTCGAATCCGCGAGACATTTCTCAACCGGAATGCCCTCGGAGAGGCCCGCTCTAGCCCGCTCCACGACCCTGCGGGCTCCCTCCGTGGCCGCCCACGGGGAAATTTCAGATAAGTGCGAGCACACCTGGTCGGCAAGCCGATGCACAGAAGGGATGCCCCGTCGCGGGTCGGTGTTGACGTGTGGCTTAGAATCCATGATGGTTCAAAAAACTTTTCGAGAAGAGGAGGTAGTTCGGCCGTCCGTCCCCTAGGGAAAGGCATGGCTTTCAAGGAATGCGGCTCGCTACTCGAGTCGCCCGAATACCGGAAGCCAAGCGTCAGCCAGGGGGCCTGTGGATCACACTCGAAACCCTTTCATTTTCTGAAGCGGTGATCGCGAAGCGCGGGACTCGACGAGTCCCACCGCGTCCCGCTCCAGACCAAAGAGGGGTCGGGACAAATTGTGACCCCGTGATTCTAGTGAGTGCCATCGCAAGATGCCGCATCCATGCGGAGAGGCGCGAGGCTCGCTGAAATCAGCGGACAGGAAAAGACGATGTGAACGGCGGCGGGTTGTCGCCTGATTGGGGATCGTCGAATCCATACAGCCGGACCACTAAGTCCGCTCGTTTTCATCCATGAGAAAGATCTGTGCGAGTCCACGACCAAATCAATCCTGAAAAGGTCGAGATCGGCATCCCGGAGATTCCGGAAAGAGTCCACGTTCGCTCGAGGCAGTCTCTGGCCGCCTCGCTCCCCTGCATGCAACCCGCCCCGGTTCCTTTTGGAGCCGTCATGGACGCCCAACCGATCGACTAAGACTCGCCCATCTGGGAGACGGCGGGATTCGAGAGCCCAGCGGGGAAACCGCACCGGTTTCCTGCGCCTAGCGGTCGAAGGGCCGTCGCTCCTAAGCGAGTGACAAAATGCAAAATGAGATCATCGTCAACGTCGACGCCGGTGAAACCCGGGTGGCGTTGCTGGAACGCTCGGTCTTCGCCGAGCTTCACGTCGAACGCGAGCAAGATAAGAGCGTCGTCGGCAATGTGGTGAAGGCACGCGTGAGTCGCGTCCTGCCGGGAATGCAAGCCGCCTTCGTCGATATTGGCTTGGAAAAGGCGGCCTTCCTTTACGTCGGCGACTACTTCGACAATACCGGGGGCGAGAAAACGGAGGAGCCCCGCAAGCGGCGGGGCCGAAACGGGCGCCGCATCGCGCCGCCTAAAATCGAGACGGTGCTGAACGAAGGTCAGGAGATCATTGTCCAGATCGCCAAGGCGCCGATCGGGACCAAGGGCGCCCGAATCACCTCCAACATCTCGATTCCCGGCCGACACCTCGTCCTCACCCCGTGGTCGCGACGAACCGGTGTTTCCCGACGAATTGACTCGGACAAGGAACGCCGCCGGCTGCGCGAAATCGTCAACCGTCTGAAGCCGAAGGAACTTGGCTTCATCATTCGAACGGCGGGCGACGGCGTTCGCGAGGCAGACCTCGAAGCCGATATCAAATACCTATCGGCGGTTTGGAAGAAAATTCAGGTCGCCTCGGTCGAAAAGAAGACGCCGGCGGTGCTCCACGAGGAGCCCGACCTTCCGATCCGTTTGGTTCGCGATCTCGCGGGACACAACACCTCGAGAATCGTGATCGATGACGATGCCGCCGCGGAGCGACTGCGGAGCTTTTGCGAGGAATTTGTCGCCGAACCCCGGCCGGTGATCGAGCACTACGAGAAACCAACCCCCCTATTCGACGCCTTGGGTTTGGAGGCTCAAATCCATGCGAACCTAGAGCGGAAAGTTTGGCTCAAGAGCGGTGGGTCTCTGATTGTCGACCAATGTGAGGCCTTGACGGCCATCGACGTCAATACAGGGCGATTCGTCGGCAAAAGAGATCTTGAGGAAACCGTCTTCAAGACAAATCTCGAAGCCATCAAGGAAGTTGTCCACCAGCTCCGATTTCGAAACATCGGCGGCCTGATCATCATCGATCTCATCGATATGGACCGGAGTGAGCATCGAGAAAAGGCCTATCGCGCTCTCCAAGATGCCCTCCGGAGCGACAAGGCCCGAACCAACATCTTGAAAATTTCCGAGCTGGGCCTCGTCGAGATGACGCGCAAGAGGACTCGGGAAAGCCTCGTTCAGGCTCTCTGCGAGCCGTGCATGCATTGCGAAGGCCGGGGCTACATGCTGTCCGGAGAGTCTGTCGCGTACAACATTCTGCGAGAGATTAAGAATGACATGCAGCGGATCGGCGGGCAAAAAATCGCAATTACGGTTAGCCCCAGGGTGGCCGAGCAACTGCTGTCCACCGAAAAAGCCCCTCTCGATGCGCTCGGCGAGGAGCTCGGAAGAGAAATCGAAATCCGGGCCCGCGCGGGGCTGCACGAAGAACAGTTTGAAGTCGAATCCTTGGAACCGGGCCCAGCCGCGGACTTCGCCCCAGCCTGGCTGAGAGATCCCGCGGAGATCGCGGCGGAAGAAAAAGCCGAACGGGAACGCCGCAACGAAGGTAAATCCAGCGGAAACGGGCGCCGACGCAACCGAGGCCGAGGAAGGGGGCGAGACCAAGCCTCCACGGATAAGGCCGAGGAGGCCGAAACCGCTGACAACGACGCCAACCAGATCGACGAGCCGGCATCGGATACGCCGCAGACGCATGCTGGCGAACCGGAGACCCCGACTCCGGCGGCAAAGTCGGAGGAAGTGGCTGACCCCCAGGGGGGCTCAGGAGAGTCCGCCGCGGGACCGGCTGATCGCTCCATCGTCCTAGAGGCCGCCCCGGAAGGCGGCGCCACCGACTCCGAGACCCTCGATAAAGAGGTTGGGACTCCGGTCACCTGAGGACAGGCAATCCCGCGGGGCCAAGCCGATAGGATCGGGTCCAACCGCTTGACGATGAAACGGAATTGCGGATACTCCCGCGTTCCCCAAACAACGAGGACGCCTCATGTACGCCGTGGTCAGAACGGGTGGAAAGCAGTTGAGAGTCACACCGGGCGACCGGGTCCGAGTCGAAAAACTCGCTGGAGACGTGGGCTCTTCCATCTCTTTGGAGGATGTCCTGCTCGTCGGAGGTGACGACGGGGTCAAGATCGGTCAACCCCGGGTCGACGGTGCGTCGATCAAAGGCACCATTACCGCCCAAGCCCGACACCCGAAAATCCGTGTTTTCAAAATGAAGCGGCGCAAGGGATACCGGAGACTTCAGGGACACCGCCAGGATTACACCGAGATCGAGATTCAATCGATCGAGAGTTAAAACGCATTCGCAATGACGAGACGACCCCAATGGGTCGACGCAGCAAGGCAGGGAGGATCGATCGTGTCACATAAAAAAGGGCAGGGCAGTTCACGAAACGGGCGCGACAGCAATGGGCAGCGCCGAGGAGTGAAGGCCTTCGGGGGGGAGACGGTCTCCGCCGGATCGATCCTCGTGCGTCAAGTCGGAACCAAGATCCACCCGGGCCGGAACGTCGGCTGTGGCAAGGACTACACGCTCTTCGCGTTGAAGGACGGTGTGGTCAACTACGGGATGGCACGCGGTCGTCGTGTCGCCCACATCGAAACCGCCCAGTAGGCCGCTCGGCCTGAACGCGAGGTCCGACCTCAAGCAGGGGACGGATCCGAAGTCGGCCCGCCGGACGTGGGAGATCGGGAGGTCCCGGTCCTTGGATGCGGATGAGCGCCCACCCCTTCGTCGATGAAGCCTTGATCACGGCCGTCTCTGGACGGGGCGGCGACGGCGTTGTGTCCTTCCGTCGGGAAAAGTTCGTCCCGCGAGGGGGGCCGAACGGAGGCGATGGGGGGCGGGGCGGAGATGTCGTCTTGATCGCCGACCGAAACCTCTCGACCCTCCTCGACTTGAAGCGGCGCCGGGTCATCCGCGCTTCGAAAGGGGCCAACGGGGGGAACAACGACAAGAAAGGCCCGAGCGGCGAGACTGTGGCTATTCACGTGCCCGTCGGGACCATGGTCTTTGCGGCGGCCGCGGACGTCGAGTGCGACGAACCCCTGGTTGATCTCAAACAAGACGGACAGCGTTGGGTCGCCGCTCGCGGAGGAAATGGCGGCCACGGCAATGCTCGCTTCAAAACTTCCACTCGCCGCACGCCTGACTTCGCCTTGCCGGGTCAAGAAGCGCAAACCCAGGAGCTTCGTCTCTCCCTCAAGTTGCTGGCCGATGTCGGTCTGGTTGGATTTCCCAATGCTGGAAAATCAACGCTGCTTCGTAGGCTTTCGGCAGCCCGACCCAAGGTGGCCTCCTATCCGTTCACGACGCTGACACCATCCTTGGGGGTGGTCGAATTCGGCGACAGCCGCTTCGTCGTTGCGGACATCCCGGGTTTAATTGAAGGAGCCAGTGATGGGGCGGGGCTTGGACATCGGTTTCTCCGACATATCGAACGCACCCGCGTCATCGTCCACCTCCTCGACCTGGGGGCTTGGATCGCCGAAAATCGAAACCTTCTCGAGGACTACCAGGCCATCCGCCAAGAGTTGCGGCGATACCGGCCGGAAATGCTCGAGCGGCGAGAAATCGTGGTTCTTCACAAAATTGACTTGGTCCCCGAATCGGAGCGCCTCGAATCAATGGGAAATCAATGGGCTGAGCTCGGGATCCAACCCATCCGAGTTTCGGGGGCAACCGGTGAGGGCATCCCCGAGTTGGTTCGGGCGATGCACCAGGCCGTCGAAGAAGCCATCGAGAACGAACAACGCGCCTCATCCGACCCTGGATCCGGCGAGCTGGAACCCTGAGGCGAGCGTTCATGGACCAAAATAAAAACCGCAGCCTCCAGACATCGGCACAACGGATCGTCGTCAAGGTGGGCAGCAGTACGCTGACCCGCAACGGCCAGCTCCGGCCCCGAAAACTGGGGGAGATCGCCCGAGCCGTTTGCCAACTCGTGGACTCGGGGCGAGAGATCGTCCTCGTATCCTCCGGCGCCGTGGCGATTGGGAGTCATCGCTTAGGCTGGACCAAGCCGGGTGAATCCATCCGACAGAAGCAGGCGGCAGCGGCCGTCGGACAAATCGGACTCTCAGAGGTCTACCGAAAACGTTTCCGTGAACAACAGCGAGAAGTCGCGCAGGTTCTACTGACTCGGGGCGGTTTGGAAAACCGAGAGCGCTTTCTCAATGCCCGCCACACCCTGCTCGAGCTCTTACGCCTAGGCGTCGTTCCCATCGTCAACGAAAATGATACGGTGGCCACCGACGAGATCCGCTTCGGAGACAACGACAACCTTTCCGCCGCGGTAGTCAATCTCATTGGCGCCCAGTTGCTCATCATCCTGACCGACGTGGACGGTCTCTACAGCGAGCCTCCCCGCGGAGGGCGTCAACAAGGCGAACTCCTCGATGTAGTCGATGAGATCACGCCCGCGATTCGCGGAGCTGCGCGAGATTCCTCCAGTGAATTCGGGCGCGGCGGCATGGTGACTAAAATCGAAGCCGCCGAAAGCGCCGCGCGGAGCGGAGCCTCCACCGTTTTATGCAACGGCGCGCGGCCCAATGCGCTGCTTCGCATCGCAGCCGGTGAAGCTGAGGGCACACTGTTTCTACCCGGAGAACCTCTTCGGGGGCACAAACACTGGATGGCCTTCACTGCTCGGACCCAGGGCGAATTGACCTTGGACGCCGGCGCCATCAAAGCAGTGCAAGAACATGGCAAAAGTGTGCTGCCCGTAGGTATCCGCAGCGTCCGTGGTCAATTTGGAATCGGAGATGTAGTGACTTGCGTCGATCATGCAGGCCAAGCCCTCGCGCGGGGGCTTGTCGCCTATTCGTCCGAAGAGCTTGTCCGCATCGCCGGTCGCAACACTCAGGACATCGCGGCGGTGCTAGGCTTCGAACGCGGGGAAGAAGCGATTCACAGAGACGACCTAGTCCTCGCTTCGGAGTGATCCGGAAGCCGGGTCATGGCCGAACCGGGGAACCAACTTCACCGAATGTGAGGTGAAGCACCGAGTCAAAAGCGTTCGAGGCCAAGGAGGTCATCACGAACAGGATGATCGGCATCTACGGCGGCACCTTCAACCCGATCCACACAGCCCACTTGCGGGCGGCGGAAGAGGTCTGTGAGGCGCTCGGACTCCAGCGCATGCTTTTTATCCCGAGCGCCCGACCCCCCCACAAATCGAGTTGTGCCCAGCACATTGCCCCTGCGGATATGCGATTCGAGTGGGTGAGACGGGCCGTGGAAGACCATCCTCTCTTCGAAGTGGATCCCATTGAAAAGGATCGCCCTGGCCAGTCCTATCTGGTCGATACTTTACGAATCCTTCGAGAGCGCTACGCCGACCAGCAACTTGTTTTTGTGGTCGGGCAGGATGCATTTTCCGAAATGGGCACATGGCGTTCACCCCGAGAAATTTTCAGCCTCGTCGATATCGCAGTGACGACTCGCCCGCCAAAAATCGAAGCGGCCCTGGAATCTTGGCTGCCCGAGTGTGTCCGCGAGGACTTCAAAATCGATACCGTGCAACAAACCGCCTCCCATCGAACCCGCGATACTTCGGTCCGTCTAGTTCCCGTGACGCCAATGGACATTTCTGCGTCTGGAATACGCGAGGCCATCCGTGACGGCCAATCCATCCGTTATCTCGTACCAGAAAGCATCCGGGAGGCGATCTTGAAGAGTGACTTCTATCAGGCCGCCTCCCCTCGATAAACTTAAAAACTAGGAACCCGACTCTGGGCAGCCCCCACGTGCAAGCCAAGTGGGGGCTCAAAGGTCGGCTTGCCCGGTCGACATCCCGAGAACCCGAAAGCCGGAGGAACCCCATTGGAAACATCAGGCGCTGAGTCGGCTGATCAAGAAGCCATCGATAAGGCGAAGCTCATCGTTGACGCTGCCCTCGATCTCAAAGGCGAACGGGTCGTCGCACTCGATATGCGTGCGCTCAGTGCCTTCGCAGACACCTTCGTGATCGTCTCGGGACGCTCCGACCGGCATGTCCGGTCCATCGCTGATTCGATCGTTCGTGCATTGCGAGACCAAGGCGACCCCCCCCTCGGTGTTGAAGGCGCAGACGAAGGACATTGGGTCCTGATCGATGCCAATGACGCCATTGTCCATATCTTCGAGCCGGAAACTCGGGAAGCATTCGATCTCGAACGGTTGTGGAGCGACGCGACATCCCTAGACCTCGTCCCGGAGTCAACCAAGGAATTCGAGGACTAGGGGTCACTCTTTCAAATAGAGCTTTTCTTCGTCAGGCTTCGGTCCCACATCCCGAATCAGGAAGCCTGCCCATGAAGTTCCGAGATGGACTAGACCTTTTGGCGCCCCGGCGCTGTTTGGGCTGTTCTCGCCCAGGGGCAACCAAGCTCTGTGATGGCTGCTTGGCCGGCGCGCCATGGACACCGCCACCTCACACTGCAGAGTGGAGTCCGCCGGGCCCGTTGCCCTGCTTCACGCTTTTGCGATTCGAAGGACTCGCCATCGATTGGATTCATCGATTCAAGTACCCAAGGCCGGGAATCCAGGGCCTCGATGGCCCGGCCTGGTGCCTTGGGATCTATCTGGCCGAGCAACTGGGCACGCGGTTAAATCCGCAGCCGGGCGATGAGGCGATGCCGATTCCGCTGCATGCCCGTCGATTCCGTGCCCGAGGTTTCAACCCGGCAGCCTCCATCGCTCGGGCGGCGTTCGCAAAACATCCCATCCGAGTCCGCTATCAGGATTTGGTGCGGGTCCGAGAGACCGCCCCCCAGGCAGGGCTGGGCTCGCTGGCCCGTTTCGGCAACATGAAGGGTGCTTTCGGATTCCGGCGGCGCAGGGGGAGAAAGCTGCCCGCCCGAGTCTGGTTGGTAGACGACGTCCGGACCACCGGCGCCACCCTGAACGAGGCTGCAAAAGTAGTCCGGGAGGCGGGTGTGCGTCAGATCGTTTGTGTGGCCCTTGCGCAAACTCCCCACGAGACCGAGGCACTCACCGTGCGCCGAAAGCACCGCCGATCCGCACGCTAGACTCCGGGGCGTCAGAGTGACGCGATAACCCGTGCACCCCGCACCCGCGGCGTGTGGCGGGCCTTGTTGCGTTTCACGGCATCATGGGTCGCCCCGGAAGGTTCGGGGCCGCAGATTCAAGACGGTTCACGTCGTCCCCGGGATAAAGAAGAGCATGGCCGTCAGACGAAAAAGCTCGGTGAGCCCCCTCCGTGCCCTCGCACAGAGAATCGAGACACGTGAGGGCCCTGTTCAGGTTTCCGGCCTGCGGGGCGCCTCGGGTTCAGCGTTGATCGCCGAGTGCATCCGGGCTCACCCGGGTCGGCCGGTTCTGGTCCTCGGCCATTCCGCAAAAGCGTCCGACACCGTAAGAGCCAACCTTGAAAGCGTCTTGGGCGACCGCGAAAAACCTTCCCGGCTCCACACGCTCCCTCGCCACGACACCCTTCCGTTTGACCGATTTTCTCCGCAACCCTTTTTAGTCGCCCGCCGGATGGATGTGATCTACCGATGGATGGTCAACGGCCAAGGCGGCCCAATCGGCGACGAAGGCCCGCCCAT
>JAQWNI010000256.1 GCA_029268645.1 Myxococcota bacterium | reverse complement strand
GTTCCCAGCAAGACCCGCGTTTTGATCTTCCGGCGGTCGGGCCAGGGACCATCGAGGCTTTGAGTCAGGCGGGAGGAGGCTGCCTGGTCGTGGAGGCGGGGGCTACGTTGATGATTGACCGTTTCAGGATGCTCGAAATGGCGAACCGGTCGGGGATCGCCATCTTGGCCAAGGCGCCGCATGACGAGAAAGGCAGGCTATGAGGCGAATCCGAATCGGCGTCGTGGGCGCGGGGTATATGGGCACGCTTCACGCTTCGAAGCTCGTCCAGTTGGCCTCGGAAGGCGAACCGGTGGCGCTTTGCGGAATCGTCGACATCAAGCCGGAACGCGCTCAGCTGGTTTCCGAACGTTTTGGTGTTCCCGCCTACGAGGATATCTCCCCGCTGCTCTCGGATGCGGATGCTCTAGTCGTTGCCGTGCCGACTGTGGATCACTTTGCCGTGGTCGAGCAGGCGTTGAGGGCCGGAGTCGATGTACTTGTAGAGAAACCGATTGCGGCTTCAGTGGAACAAGCGGCTGCCTTGATCGAGATTGCGAGGCGTTATCGCTGCGTCTTGCAGGTCGGGCATCTGGAATGGTTCAACTCTGCGATGGATGTGATTCGGGACCACTTTCGGCGCCCTCGTTATGCGGAAGCCCAGCGCATCGGGCCGATGCCCGACCGTTCGGTTGATTTGGATGTAGTTCGGGATCTGATGATTCACGATCTCGATATTTTGCAGCAACTCCTCGGAGATGAGCCGGTTGAGGTCGAAGCGGTGGGCACTCCAGTGTTGACTGCGAACGTCGATATTGCCAACGCGCGTCTTGTTTATCCATGCGGTTGTGTGGCCAATTTGACGGCGAGTCGTGTGTCCAGTCACCCGACCCGGACGATTCGTTTTTTTGAGCCCGAGACGACCGTGGAGGTCGATTTTCTCCGCCAAGCCGGCAGCGTGACGCGACGCATTCCTCGTGCCTTGGGGGTTGCCCCGGAAATTCAAGAGCAGGCGATCGACGTCATCCCGGGAGATGCATTGCTTGAGCAGTTGCACGCTTTTATTGAATCGATCCGAGGGCGAACGCGGCCGCGTGTTGATGGCCAGAGCGGCTTGGGGGCGCTGAGGACGGCGATTCGGGTCCGAAAAGCCATCGACGAATCGCTTTCGGGGCTTCGCGCTTCGGAACGCTGGCCGGCCGCTCGCCCTTTAATGCCCGAGGCGATACTGAGCCTCGAGACGACCGATCCTCAAAAATGACGCGGGTCCTGATCTCGGCGGGGGATGTGTCGGGGGATCAGCACGCGGCGGCTCTGGTTCGGCTCCTTCGGCTTCGAAGACCGGAATGGGAAATATACGGTCTGGGGGGTGAGGCCCTTGCAAAAGCCGGGGTGGAATTGGTTGGAGATCAATCGGATTTAGCGGTCGGCGGGATATTCGAGTTGATTGGCCAGTTGGGACGGGTGCGGCGGGCATGGGGGGCCATGCGGAGAGCCCTGGTCGAAATTGATCCGCATCTGGTGATCCTAGTAGACTCCGCCGGGTTCAACTTGCCCTTGGCTCGCCAAGTCCGAAAGAAGACTCGCGCTCGAACGCTGTATTTCATCGCGCCCCAGATCTGGGCCTGGCGACCGGGTCGTCTCAGGAAAATGAGCCGACGAGTCGATCGGGTTGCGCTGATTCTCCCGTTCGAGGAGGCGGCCTACGCGGGAAGCTCTATGCAGGTCGATTTCGTCGGACACCCACTGGTCGACGAGCTTCGAGCTTGGCGCTCGGGATGTGATCGCGAAGAGGCGTGCCGTCGGCTGGGTCTCGATTCGGCACGTCGTTGGGTGGCCTTATTGCCGGGCAGTCGCCGGAACGAAGTCGTCCGGCATTTGCCGGTTTTGGTGGCGGCGGCTGAACGTGTCGCAAAGCAGGTCCCGGATGTGGGGTTCGTGCTTGCCTTGGCGCCCGGTGTCGATTGCGCGGAGGTGGAGAGATTGCTCGATGATTCGAGAGAGATTGGGCAAGTACCGGAAGGACTGTCGATTCAGAGCGGGGTTTCCCGGGAAGTGATCCGGGCTTCGTCTTTGGTGCTTCTGAAGCCTGGCACAGGGACCGTTGAATCGATGCTGTTACAGCGCCCAATGGTGGTTGTGGGGCTCGCTCATCCACTGACAGCAGGTGTTGTTCGTCGATTGCTAAAGGTCCGGTGGCTTGGCATGCCTAACCTGATTGCGGAGCGATCCATTGTGCCCGAGCTTTTACAGGACGAGGCGACACCGGAGAGGGTGGCAGCGGAAGCGCGCATTTTACTTGGATCGGAGGGGGAGGCCCGTCAGTGCCAAAATTTGGCCGAGGCAGAAGAAAGATTAGGTCCGCCGGGTGCGATCGGGCGGGTGGCTGATCTTGCGGAGTTGATGGTTGTCGCTGATTCGACATAGTGGAGCCTTCGGCTCGGCCCTGGTCGCGTTGCCTTTTTTGTCGCTGGCCTGCGCAGTGCGTCCCTCTATTCGTGTAGGCATTCGGGAACGGATGGGGGGAGTGCCCAAAGTCGCCCCCGGCGCAATTTGGATCCACTGCGCGAGCTTGGGGGAATCCCGTCTGGTTTCTCTTCTCTCAAGAGAACTGAAGCAGCGGGGGCACCGTACTTTCGTCAGTGCCCAGACGGCGGCGGGGCGGGATGCTTTGAGAACCGAGTCGGATGCAGGAGAAGTCAGCTTCGCCCCCTTTGACCATCCCTGGTGCGTTGATCGGGCCCTCGATCGCATTCAGCCTGCGGCGCTAGTCTTGTGCGAAACCGAACTCTGGCCCACTTGGATTGCCGCTGCCGAATCCCGGGGCATTCCCGTCGGGCTGGTCTCGGCTCGTCTGTCGAGCGGGTCGATGCGACGCTATCGCTGGGTTCGCCGCCTGATGGCTCGGACTTTGGGTCGGGTTTCCTCTGTCGGGGCGCGAAGCCCTCTGGATGCCCAGCGGTATGTCGAGTTGGGTGCCCGGGCCGAGTCCGTTCGGGTGACCGGTGATTTGAAACAATCGATCCGGCCGGTCGTGGGCGCGATGCCCCCGGATCTTTGTCCGATCTGGCCGGAGGGGCCCGTGTTGATTGCGGCGAGCACTCATGCTGGGGAGGAAGCCGCTGCGCTTGAGGCCTTTGAGAAAATTGAGCAGCTCGGGGCAGCTTTTTATCTCGTCCTTGCGCCGCGACATCTGGAAAGGGTGGAGGAAGTGGCCAACGAGATCACGGCTCGGGGGCGTTCCTATCAAAGGCGGACCGCCTTGAGGCAGCAGTGGGATCCGGGCGAGGTCCTGCTCTTGGACAGCCATGGAGAACTCGCGAGCCTCTATGCTTCTGCCGACGCAGCCTTCGTCGGCGGGACCCTGGTCCCGACAGGGGGCCACGATCCCTTAGAAGCGGTTCGGGGTGGCTGTGGGGTTGTCCTAGGGCCCCACAGCGAGAAAATTCGCCATATCCTGCAGTCCTTGCTGGCGGGTGGAGTGGCGATCGAAATTGCGCGGCCCGAGGAACTGGGTGAAGCCTGGGCCACGACTCTACGCCGAGACCGGGGATCCGTACTGGCTGCAGCCAGAGATTTTGACGAGATGGGTGAGACGGTACGGAGCGAAACGTTGGATCTCGTTGAGTCTCTGATGAAGCGAACCTCTTCATGAGGTGGCCTCGCTGGTTCGGGGCAGTGCCTCGGCACCGAGGGGAGCCACGGGCTTATTGGCCACTCGCCGCCTTATCTCAACTCTATGCAACCGTGACCCGGGTGAACCGTTGGCTTTGGGCTAGCGGGCTTCGCGTTCCCCGAAAATTAGATTGTTGCGTGGTCTCGGTGGGAAGTCCGGTCGTGGGCGGAGCTGGAAAGACGCCGACGGCCGCTTGGGTTGCCTTGGCCTTGCAGGCTCGAGGTCACCGGGTCGCTTTGGCGACGCGAGGGTACGGAGCCGCATCGCGTCGCGGTGTCCAATTGGTCGATTGGAAGGCCCGTCGAGTAGCCGGCGCCGACCAGGTGGGTGATGAAGCCTTGATTCTCTCTCGCCATGCCCCTGATGTTCCGGTCTGGGTTGCACGGGATCGAGGGCGAGCGGGCTTATGGGCCATCTCGACGGGGGGAGCTCAAGTCCTAGTGCTTGATGATGGCTTAGCCCACCACAGGCTTTTTCGAGATATTCACATCGTCTCGCTCGATGCGGCTGCAGGCCTAGGCAATGGCGAAGTTTTACCATTCGGTCCGCTGCGGGAACCGTTGGCGTCGATGTCTGCGATCGATGCGGTTGGTGTTGTCGACGGTGCCTTGCAAACTGATCATGAGCAGCAGGTCTCCGGTTGGGCGCCCGACGCGTTTCGTTATCAGGCGATCCGGCGCCCGGTCGCGGTGCGCGCTCTGGGCTCGAATTCGGTCGACTCTCCATCGAGCCTCAAGGGGGCCCGGGTGGGAATTCTTTGCGGACTGGGCTGTCCAGAGGCTTTTGAAAGAACACTTTTAAGCCTCGGTGTAGAAGTCGTTGCCAGATGTATTTTTGCCGATCATCATCGATATCTGGAATCGGATTTATCCGATTTGCCCAAGCAGGCCCCGGTTTGGGTCACGACCGAAAAAGATGCCGTCAAAATCATGCCCTCGTGGGTCGAGGGCTTTGATCTCCGAGTTCTGGAGATCGAATTGAGCGTCGTCGAATCGGAAGCCTTCGTGGATTGGCTCGAGGAGCGCATTCAGGCATCGAGAGAGGCGGGCGGTTGATCTAGGCGAGAAGAGAAGGCAGCCTGTCGGTCTGATGAATTGGATTTGAGGTATAGCCTTCGAGGAAAGCTTGGCGCTCTACGGGTCCAATTTTTTGCGCCGAAGCCCGCTTGACGACAGAGCGTTTCAGCCTTTTGAGTTGTTGACCGCGTTGCTTGTCAGACAACGCCCTTACGAGACGCGCTCGGTCGAGATCGATGACCCAGGCTCGAAAGCCATTGTTCTCTTGTCGGACCATGAGATTGCCCAAATGGAGATCGGCATGAAGCAGGCCAAGAGCATGCACGTGCGAAATCGCTTGCCCGACCGCAGTGGCAGCTTGCCGGATCGACGTCTGCTTGGGTGACGACTCTAGGAATCGGATGGCGTCGATAGCGCCCTCTATGTGGACAGTGCAGAAAGCGGCTCGCCAAAACAGCGCTGTTCGTGCTGCGATCACAAAAGCGGGATTTGGCACCGGGGCGCCCAGTCCATGGAGCTGGGCGGTCAGGCGAATTTCGCGGCGTAGCCGCCCAAGGCCGCCCCGGTATCCGTGCCATAAAGGCGCCAGCCAGCCTCCGTGGAGTGAGCGCCGTACGTGAATTCGTTCGGATGAATCCGCCAGCGACTCAACCCGGGTCGGGGCGCGTCCGGCGCCGGGTCGATTGGGGGTCGATCGGATCTTCAGCCAGCTTTCGACGCAGGGAAGAGCGGGTAAGCCGGCAGCTCGGCCTTTGGCCTCAAACGCATCGGCGACGATCCAAGCGGTGTTTCGCGTTTGAAATTCTCGAAGATCGAAAGGGTCGGGGTTTCGTCGAACGCGTCTCATATCATTTTGCCTCGTGCACTGCGCGCCAACAAAATCAAAGCTCCGGCCCCAAAGCCCAGCGTAGGCAACCACGTGGCGACTCCGGATCCGATCCAAAGCGCTTTGGCAAGCCATTGCCCCAGGATCAGAGCCACATAGTAAGAGCCGATCAACAGGCCAGAAAGGAGTAGACCCCAGGCGCGGCCCCGGGTCCGCAGGTCCATTCCCAGTGGAATACCCGCCATCACGAGCAAGAGGGGTGCGAGGGGAATCGCAAAACGTCGTTGAGCCTCCAGTTCGTACTCGATGGGGTCGTGTTCATCCAGACCTTGAAAATCACCTGCGGCGATTTTCTTGCGCGCGGAACGAATCTCCCCCAGGCTCATTTGTCTCGGTCGCGTCGGAGAAAACTCACGACCGAGGGCGCTCGACAGATCGAAGGCATATTCCAGAGTCTCAAACTCAATACGACGGTCTTCGGTGATCTCGGCTTCGTCAGATTGGAAGGTCACGTCTCCCTCTGAGAGGGTCAGTTGCAATTCATTCTGGTCCGAATTGAAGCGCAGTGCTCCCTGTTCCGCGAAAATCGATAAGGTCTGATCTCGTAGAGAGAAGTCGAAGATGACGACTCCGGAGAGCAAACCTTGACGATCGCGTGCATCGACAAAGATGAGTCGGGGGCCGATCCACTTAAAGGCCCCAGGTTGGATGATGCCCCCCTTGGTTGCGCTTCGGGCGATCGATTGGATCATTTCGCTCCGGGCTCGATGTTCGACCGAAAGGATCAGCCAGCCCGTCACCAGGGTGGCCGCGGCGGCCAGTGTGAGTGCTGGGATGGCGATTGGGGCAAGCCCGATGCCGTGGCTCTGCATGGCGAGGATTTCACCGTCTCCGCTCATTCGCTGCAACGCCAGCAGAGTGCCGAGTACCAGGGCAATCGGAAACGCGTACGAAACCACCATGGGCAGGAGCGCAGTCAAAATTGCGGAAAAATCCGCCAAGGACGTTCCCACCATGGTGAGCTGGTCCAGGCGTTTGAGCAGGTTCTGGCTCAGGAAAACGATCAGAACCGCACCGAAACTGATCGACGAGTAGAGAAGAATCTCTCGTGTGAATTGGAGGGCGAGGGTTCGCGCGAATCGCATGCCCGACTATCCTATCGGTCTCCTGCAATTTGCTCACCCCACCCCATGGATCCCCCGGATTTTGGCCGGGTCGGCGGGCGGGGTTCGAGGAGCTCGGTTTGACTCTGTCTGCCTGCGCGAATCCCTTGGAACGACCGCCTCGCGCGGAGCGGATCTTGGTGATTCGGTTGGGTGCTTTGGGGGATGTGGCCCGAACCATGCCAGCGGTGGCCACTTTGAAGGCAACCTACCCCCAAGCGCAGATCAGTTGGCTGGTCGAGCCGGCCGCACGGCCTCTCGTCGCGCTCGGACCGGAGATTGATGAAATTCTGGTTTTTCCGCGGGATCGCTTGGCCCACGCGCTGCGGGGGGGGCAATGGCTGCGTTTGGGGGCAGAGGTGCGTCAGCTGACCCAGGTGCTTCGCAAGAGGCGCTTCGATCTGGTCATCGATTTTCATGGCCTCTTGAAGAGTGCGGTGCTCAGTCAGCTCACTGGGGCTCCGGTTCGGCTGGGATTTGCGGCCCCGGTGGGAAGAGAGGGCAGCCAGTGGGCGGCCACCCATCGTGTAAAAATGCATCCCGGACGCTGGTCTCGACATGAGCGCAATGCGGCTTTGGTCAGGTATCTCGGGGCGGACGGAGACCCCGAGTTCGACCCGCATTTATCGCGTTCTTCCGGGATTCGGATTGATTCGAAGGCCCGCGCCGCACTGCGTTCCCGTTTTCGGGCGGACCAGCCAGGGGTTGTACTCCATCCGGGGACCAGCCCTGGGACGCCCTATAAACGATGGCCCGTCTCGCACTTTATTTTGTTGGCTCGCCGGCTTCAGGAAGCATCGGGGCGGCCGTGCCTCGTGACGGCCGGCCCGGATGCCTCCGAGCAGGCCTTAGCCCAGCAGGTCGTTGAGGGGGCAGGCGGTTGTGCCCAAAGGGCACCGGGGGATGGGACCCTGGCTGAGCTGGTCGCCCTCCTCGATGAAGTGCCTCTCGTTGTGGCGGGGGACAGCGGCCCTCTGCAGCTGGCCGCCGTTCTCGGTACGCCGGTCGTCCAGATTCTCGGCCCAACCGATCCGGTTGAAAATGCGCCACACCCGTCGGCTCCGGCGCGGGTCGTTCGGGTTCCGCAGGCATGCAGTCCCTGTCGGAGTGGCTGTGCGGAAGCCCGCTGTATGCAGGCGGTGGGTGTCGAATCTGTCCTCGAGGCTGCATTGGAGCTCTTGAAAGGCGCCCGGGTCAGCCCCACTTTGCCTCCGGCTCGGATGGTCCGATGATCGAATTGGCTCGGGTCCAGAAAGTACTTGTTCGGGCACCGAACTGGCTCGGAGATCTCGTCATGGCGACCCCCGGTTTACGGGCTCTGCGCGCTGGATGCCCAAATGCCCATATCGTCGTCTGGGTCCGCGAGGGCCTAGAACCCGTTTTAGCGGGGTCACCGGACGTCGATCAAGTGTTCACGCTGCCCGGGGCCGGCGCGCGTTGGAGTGATCGGATGGAGAGCGTGCGCCGGGTTCGGGAGGCGGGCCCATACGATCTGGGCCTTTGTTTGCCGGATTCGGTCTCCTCGGCTCTCTTGATGCGCCTGGCCGGTGGGCGGCCCCTCTTCGGGTACTCAAACGCGGCGCGGCAGCTTCTTCTGGACCGGCCGATTCCCATCGGGGCGGGGGGGCCGGACGCTCGGCGGGCCCCTCGAGAGGATCGAATTCAGGGCCTTTTAACGAATCTGGGAATAGCCACCCAGGGGCTCGCGCCCCGATTGGTCACGACGGTGGCGGAAAAGAAAAAAATTGAAGAGTTCTTGCGCTCATCGGGGCCGAAGGTCGATCGAGGCCTATGGGTCGGCTTAGCGCCGGGTGCTGCCTATGGGCCGGCTAAGTGTTGGCCCGCGGGACGCTATGCGGCACTCGGCGACGCCTTGGCGATGAAGGAGGGGGCCGCAATTTTCATCGTGGGGGGTCCAGGAGAGAGAGAACTCTGTGGAACGGTGGCTCGGCGAATGACGGCCCCGTGCGTGAACCTATCGGGGGCTCTCGATCTCGGGGCAGCCAAGGCTCTAATCCAGCGTTTGAACTTGATGATCTGTAATGACTCGGGGGCTAGACATCTCGCGATTGGACTGCAGGTGCCTGCGCTGGTTTTTTTTGGACCGACTGATGTCTCACGGACGCGCCGAAATCTTCAAAATGTTTCGATCCTTGAAAACAAAGATGTCGCTTGTCGACCCTGCTACCACCGAGATTGCCCTACTCACCATCAATGCTTGCTCGACCTAACGGTTCAGGAGGCGCTGGATGAAGCCCGATCTCGTCTGGCCTTGGGCTGGTCGGATCCTGCTCGACGGCGAGAGGATCCGATGTGATTGAACTTTCGATCGTTGTGGTTTCCTGGAATCGTTGCGACCTCACGCTCTCCTGCTTAGCTGCGGCTGAGGCAGCGGCGGACCTTTTGTCCGAGCAAACCGTGCAGATCATTCTCGTCGATAACGGCTCCGAGGACAAAACGGCGGAGCAAGTTCGATCGCTCCATCCCTCTGTGGCCTTGATTGCGTTGGATCGGAATTATGGTTTTGCGCGAGGGGCCAACATCGGCGCCGATCGAGCGGGGGGCCGAGTCATTCTTTTCCTGAATACCGATGCGATTATTCAGGCGGCGGTCTGCGAGGCCGCACTGGCTCACCTAGCGGCTTCCCCTAAAACGGCGATCGTCGGTCCTCAACTTCTTCATCAGAGTGGTCGTCTGCAGAATTCGGCCCACGCATTTCCCTCGCTCCTCGATGAACTCGTTCCGGCATGGTTGATCGATTGGATGTGGCCTGGGCGCCGACCCGCTAAACGAGCCGTTGGTTCGATGCCGCGGCGCGTTCAAGCTGTGCAGGGTGCGGCGATCTTCGTGCGTCGGGCCGTGTTCGAGTCTCTTGGCGGTTTTTGCCAGGACTATTTCTTTTATCTCGAAGAAACCGATTTGTGCTGGAGGGTTCGAGAATGCGGCCAAGTCGTGGAGTTGCTCCCGGGACACAGTGTTGTTCATCAATCCGGGTCCAGCAGCAAGGCGGTCGTTCCGGTGGCCAGCCGAATTGAATATCACCGTTCGCTCTATCGCTTTCTTCGAACGCGATCTGGACGAGGTGCCGAGTGGGTGGCCCTGAGCGTTCGGGTCCTTCGCGGCGCTCTCGTGGTCCTAGGGCTCAGCTTGTTTAGCTTCGCGGGCGAAGGGGTTCGCCGTCGTCTTCGAGAGAGGTCGGCTCTGCTGAGCTGGCATCTCCGGGGCCGTCCCGCTTCGGCCGGCCTAAAGGGTGCATCGGTCGATGGACCCTCCGGGTGATCAGGGTAGGATCAAGCCACGGCGCAAGGGCCGCTGTACCATGGCGAACGCGGGCCCCTGTCTGGACGGGGCCTACGGATCGGGGAGATTCATGATTCACAGCATGACGGGCTTTGGGCGTGCGCAATTTGAAGTCGCAGGACGCGCGTTCGATATTGAGATTCGCAGCGTCAATCATCGGCATATCGACATGCGGGTTCGATTGCCTCGATTTCTGGCGGAAGCAGAACCCCTTGCCAAATCGATGATTCAAAAGGGATTGGGCCGAGGGAAGGTGGACGTCACGATTGTACCGTCGTCTCAGTCGGCCGATGAGAATAACGCCAGTGTCGTACGGGTGGATGAAGGACTGGCCGATCGCTACGTCGAAGCCGCGCGATCGTTAGCCCGACGGGGTGGGTTGACGACGGAGCTCAACGTTTCGACGCTCCTGACTCTTCCCGGTGTGGTCAAACTCTCTGAAGCGTCGGTGGAACCGGAAGAACTTGAGCGCGCCTTGGGCGGAGGGCTTCGTGAGGCACTCGATGCTTTATTGGAGATGCGGGCCCTAGAGGGGAAGGGCTTGTCTCAGGAAATTCTAGGCCGACTGAATACGATTGAAGGCTTGGTGGAAGATCTGTCCGCTCGAGCTGGGCAAGTCGTTCAAGCGGCCAAGGAGCGTCTCCGGAAAAGAACCGAGCAAATTCATCAGGAGACCGGCTTGCTCGATGAAGCACGACTTCACCAAGAGATCGTGATTGCGGCGGATCGTCTCGACATCACGGAAGAGCTCGTTCGACTACGGAGTCACATTGAGCAATTCAGAGCCGTCTTGGGGGCAGCCCACGGCGAAGGCCCTGTAGGACGGCGTCTCGATTTTCTTCTCCAAGAGTTTGGCCGAGAAGCCAACACCGTGGGCTCGAAAGGCAATGACGCATCGATTGCTCATCAGGTGGTGGAACTCAAAAGCGAAATAGAGCGCATACGAGAACAGGTGCAGAATATTGAGTAAGTCAGACAGTAAAGGCGGGCGGCGACCCCTTAAGATCACCACGGAGGCCTCCGCTTCGGATCTTCCGACTTTGATCAGCGTGGGGTACGGAAACTTGGTGGCGGGGGCTCGTGTTGTGGCCATCCTGGGGCCTGGCTCCGCACCGATGCGTCGAGTTCGAGAGCAGGCGTCGGGAACCGGGAAATTAATCGATGCGACCGAAGGGCGTCGAACCCGATCGATCCTTTTTACGGACAGCGATCATGTCATTCTTTCGGCCATCAATCCGGAAACGATTGCATCTCGGATCGAACCGGAGAGGGAGCCGGGGGTTAAAGAGTGACCGAACGAAGCCGGATCGGCCTCCCCTTTGTCGTGGCGGCGCCATCAGGGACTGGGAAAACAACGGTTTGTCGAGCCTGTGTCCAGCGAGATCCGCGGCTCGAATTTTCAATTTCGCACACGACTCGCGCGCCGAGAGAGGGTGAACGTTCCGGAATAGATTACAATTTTGTCTCGCCCGCAGAGTTTCGGAGTATGGTCGAAGCGGCTGCTTTCCTAGAGCACGCGAGCTACGGAGGCGAAAATTATGGGACGAGCATCGAAGCATTGCGGATCCCGATGGAAGATCGGGGCCATGACGTTCTGCTGGAGATCGAGGTGCAAGGGGCCGCCCAGCTAAGGGACCGCCGAAGGGACGCCCGTTTTATTTTTCTTCTGCCGCCAAGCATGAAGGTGCTGGAGCAAAGACTGAGAGGTCGGGGAACAGACAGCGCCGACGCCATCGACCGGCGGCTCGGGGTGGCGGATCGAGAGCTGGAGGCGATTCGATTCTTCGATTATGCGGTTGTGAATGACGAGCTAGAGCGCACAATTTCCGCGGTGCTTGAAATTATTTCCGCAGAGCGAGAGGGCTCCCAAGCCGCAGTCGAGGCTGCTCGGGCCCGGCATGCTCGAGAGAGCGTCCATACGGCTTGGCTGTCCGGCGGAGGGGCCCGCCGGGACTGAGGGCGAACCTCTGAGACGATGGGCAGCGCCGCATTGAGCTGAGAGGGGGGTGATTGCTGGCGCGCCCACCCGTCGGTAAACTCTTGTTAACTCTCCGTTTTTACAGAAGAAAGAACTC
>JAQWNI010000255.1 GCA_029268645.1 Myxococcota bacterium | reverse complement strand
TAAAGAGAGGCCCTCGCGGCTCGCTTCCAGACCATGATTCGATGGGTCAGAGTGCGGCTGGTCACTAACTAGAGACATCGATCAGCCACCCACCCCGGCCACCTCTCGAACCGTCGCCGGTTCAAGGTCTACAAAATCGGAAATTCGAGTCACAAAGCTGAAAAGGCAACCCAGCAGAGCCTCTGCGTCTTCCCGAGTCCGTACAAATGGAGAGTTTCCAGGGACCAAACTCGGACTATGAAAAAAGAGATGCAAGTACCCCACATCGGATTCAATCAGTGAACGAGCCAATCGAAGAAGATCCTCAAGCCCATCGGTCTCGGGACTACCGACCACCCGACGAACGATCCCGGTTCGGGAAGCGACCGCCGCCAATCTGAAAGGACGAATCCGTGGGGAATCAAAGAAACGCTGCATTCGCCCGCGCCAAGCAAAAGACCGGCGTGTGAAGCCACAGGAGATCGGAATCTCCCATAGCGGACCATCCGGTACCGATTCGTCGAGAGTTAACTTCCCATCGATCCGGTAGCGATCAAAAGGGGCGCGGCTAAAGTCCGCACCCTCGCTGTAGTTCGTCCAGTTTACGAATGGCGTCACGCTGCTGTCCACCTGATAGCCCAGGTCAATCAGCGCTCGAACTCCCGCCGCATCCAAGCCAAAACGGCCGGCCCTAAAACTCACAGGAGACTCTCCTGTCAAATCAGACAAAGCTCGAGTCAAGCATTCAAGTTTTCTTTGCTGGAGCACTGCCGGAAGATTTTTCATCATCGTGTTCTTGGGACAAAAAACCTCTTCCAAGGGAGGGGTATTCCATGGGTGCAGATGAGCACCGACTTCACATTGACCCGTCTGATGCAAAGTGTGAATGATTTCAGCAGACCAATCTGTGGACACGACGGGGTAGTTGACGAAATAGGTGGGCCGGAGACCCAGCTGTGTCATGAATTCGTGAGCCCGTGGCAGGGCTCGGATATTTTCCACCGTCGCCGGATCGCGAGTGGCTGCCCAATTGTCTTCCTCGGTATCAACCGAGACGGCAATTTTGATTTTTTTCTTCAGTTCTTTCATAGGTTCTAACCTTGCGAAGGAGGATTTTCGCGATAAAGCCGTTCGTACTTGTCCGTCATCACAGTGACCGAAAAACTTGCCCGCGCCCGCTGCGACGCTGCTTGACCCATTCGGACTCTCTCCTCGGGCCGCTTGGCTAGGCGGGACAGCGCTTCCGCGATAGGCCCAGACTGACCCGGCTCAACCAGAAAGCCCTCTGATCCGTTTCGGACTGCCTCCGCAATCCCCCCCACGTCCGAGGCGACGATTGGGTTGCCTCCGAACATGCCTTCCAAAACCGCTAGAGGTAAGCCCTCCCAATATGATGGCATCGCTGAAATGTCTGCGGCGGCCTGAAGGTCCGCGATGTCTCGCCTCAATCCGAGCAAATGAACTCGACCTGCCAGCCCTTCCTGCTTCGCATAATCCGCCATCCGTGCGCACTCGGGGCCATCTCCAGCGACCGCTACATGAATTTGCCCTGCTTCCCCTCTTTTGTCCAATTCAGCCAAGGCCTCGACTAAGAGCATGTGGCCCTTCCGGGGTCGTGCATTCCCAACCGCCAAAACCAAAATATCTTGATCGTGCAATCCAAGCGTCTTCCGGGTCTGGATTCGCTCACCCTCGATTGGCTGAATCCCATTGTGAATCGTCAGTACTTCTGACTCGCGAAGCCCTAGGCTCTCTACCATAAACTGGCTCGTATGATGAGAGACTCCGACAAAAGCCCGGCTAGAGCGCTGGGACCATCGCAAAGCCACCCTCCTGCGTCTCGCCCCAAAAGCACCATCTCCACCATGCAGCGTCACAATGTGAGGCAATCCAACCAGGCGGCACGCCGCAGCGCCATAGACAGCCATGGTGAACTCATGGCTATGAACGACATCTAGGTTCAAATCATCCAGCATCTGCTTCATCCGCCAAAGGCACCCCGGGTCAAGGGCCCGGCGAAGATCGAAAGTTCGCCGGTCGAAGCCCGCCTCACGGAGACGTCCGCTCAACCATCCTTTGCCCTCTTTTGGCCCAACTTCAATGACAGTATGGCCGCGACGCCTGAGTTCCTCAGACAGTTCGATCAAAACAACCTCGGCGCCGCCGGGGCCATCGGTTTCGATCATCATCCCAATACGCATGGGCTTCACCGCCAGTTCATGAATCGTCACCCCGCCTGTCGAACCTCAGAAGCAGACATTCGCATTTCCTCACGCGAAGACGGGTCGAATTGGCAAGACATCCAACCCAGAAGAGTGCAGAGAAGCTTCTCCTGCTCGACAAGGTCCGTAAAGATATGATCGGCACTGGGTTGGAAGATTTCCTTCAGGCGGCCCTCTAGACCGGTCGCGCGGAAGACTGAACGAAACTGACCCTCATAATTGTAGTGCTCTGACTGACCGCCACTAAAAACACAGCACAGCTGTAGGTTACGCTTCATGAGACGTCTCAGGTCCGCTTCAGCTTCCTGGCGAGTCGGAAATTCTCGCACGTAGGTCGGAAGCTCGAGTTCTTGATCATTCTCTTCGTTTGCGATCTGAGGAAAGGAATTCGGATCACGGCTCGATCCAAACCGGGCCTGGAAAGATTCGGTCCATGCCGAGGCACTCATGAGCCTAGGCCCATAGCGCTTCCAGTAGTAGAAGGGCGTTCTGTAAACCCAGGGGTCCAACAGACCGAGGCCCACGACTCGGGCATCCACCTGAGCTGCCCTAAACGCCATGTCGGCCCCCGAGCAAAGCCCCATCAAAACGAAGGTCCGCGCCCCATTCGATGCGCCGAGAGAGTCCATTGCCTCCTGGATTTCGAGAACAGCGCTCTCCTCAAAGACAAGGTCATCCCGACGTACCGGACTGTCACCGATCCCCGAGAAGTCAAAGCGTAACGTGGAGAAACCCTTTTCTGCCAACGCACGAGCGAGTCGCACGTGTAGCCGACAAGCACCCACTCGATGCAGGATTCCGGAATTCACCAGAATCACCCCGGGCCGCTCCTCGCTCTGAGCAGAAACAGCATCCGTCTGAATCCCAACCAAAGAAGCACCTTTTCCGAACCGAACCACCCGCTCTCTCATTGGGCCCCTCCCTCCACAAAACTCTCCACGATGGCTCCGATGAGTTCTTGCGGCACCAGCGCCGAACCAAAGTTATCCACTTCGTTCCAGTTTCCCGCTGCGGGAACCCGGGAGTACTCAAAAGGGATCCCAGCTCGACGCCACTCTTGCTTCAGCGTTTCATACTCGCTGCTTTCATCGGAGACAAAAACCGAAAAGTCGACTGCAGAAAATTCGCTGAAATCGCCGAGGTTCAACCCCGAGAGCTCATTTCGCATCATCGGCGTCAAGGGAAAACCCAAGACGCCGATCGTTTCATCAGACCGAGGTTGGCGATCGCCAACGAGGCTGGCCAGTAACCGTGCTCCGGAGACGACTGGATCCCAGAGCACGATTCGATCCACATCAGACCGGGCTCCTCCTCCCAATACGGCAAAAGAGGCCCCCAGCCGTAGCCCCACCAAGGAAACTTGTTCTAACTCTGCGTTATCCCTGAGTTCCATGATGGCCACATCCAGATCATCGAGACAGGAGCGGACAGAAAACTCCGAGCTTCCGCCCATGGAATCTCCCGTCCCAAACCAATCGAATCGCAAGACATGGTATCCCTTGCGGGAAAGTAAATTTGCCAACTGCCGAAATGCCCGGTGAGACCGCATGTATTCCTGCCCCATAGGGCAGCACAGGACAATTCCTGCCTTCCGATCGGTCTTTCCCTGCGGCGGATGATAGACACCAAAGAGAGATCGCTCAGAGCTGCCAAAGAAAAAGGCATTCATCGCAGCCCCTTCGCCAGGGCACGTCTGATCGGCCAGTTATCCATCTTCGTCCGCTTTCACTGAGCGGCGGACCGCCCTCAGGAGTCTGCCAGAAAGACCCTTGGGGTCCCCATTTTTCCTATTTGACGCCTCGGCTGCGGGCCGGACCCAAGCGTCCTCAAGAGTCCCTCCTTTATCGTTCTGCGATGTACTTCCAGTCTGTTTATCTACTTCCGCGGCAATCTGCTCAAGCGTTTGCAAAACCATCATGGCGTTATTGAGCCGCGCACCGAGGCGCTTCTCCGATCTCACGATGACCCTCATCGCGAGCAATGAGTGTCCCCCTACATCAAAAAAGTTGTCATAGACGCCTACTCGGTCGACACCAAGAATCTCTTGCCATATCTGGGCAACGGCTTTCTCAGACTCACTGCGCGGTGCTTCAAAATCATCGGCCAAACAGAAGGGATCTTCCAGCGCCGCCACGTCGACATCCCCTTCCGGGCCCCGGGGAAGCTCATTTAGCTCGTTGAAATTCTGAGGAACCAAATCGCTGGACAAATTCTTTCGCAACCCTTTCCTGAGTTCGCTCACTGTGCCGGAATGGTCCGCCTCAAAAACGACGTGCCCAAGCAAACGCCGTTCTCCTGGACGGTCAAAATGAGCAGTCACCCAAGCATCCTTAACACCCTTAAACTCCAGCAGGCCTGTTCTGCTCTCCGTGAGATCCGCCTGAAGAATCGGATCTTCCATCCGGCTAGCACCGGCAGCCTCCGGGCGCTGAGGACGTACAGCTTCTAACCAACGGCCCAATTCGTGCGGAAGCACGCTAACGCGTCCCGTAAGGCGGCTCCTCAGGAGTCGATTGAACAGATCAGGCGCTTCTTTCGATTGAATCCCGTTGTTCATCAAGGCGCCAAGACCATTCTCCGGTGAAGGCTCGACGGCAATGTCGTCAAACATTCGAATGCTGGAGGCCTCGCTTTCACTCGCTCGGATCGGAATCAGTCCCTGGTCACCGGCGACACGTTTAAGCATGAAGTCATCTAACCGACCGACCTCAACCCCCGACGAGTCAAAGAGTGTGACATCGAAGAACACGACATCTGCGCCCGGCTCCTCCGATGGCCTATATCGAATATGACTAAAGATACGGGGTGGAATATGCGGGGCGAGCTGGATTCTTCCATAGGCCATCGGGACGAAGAAGTCCGTTAGATCCTCGTTGCCTTCAATCAAGGCATGCGCACAACCCGTCGCCAAATCAAGCAAGGCGGGATGCGCCCCAAGCTGATCCAAGTCAGTCAAAAACCGCTCCGGCATTTCCAACTCGGCGAAAGCCTCGTTCGTGCCAAAATGAACGGCCTTCAAACAACCCCACCGAGGTCCGAAGCGGAGGTGCGGCGGAGATGGAGGCCCATCGAATAGCTGCGTGCGCTGCCCACAGCGCCGCAAGATACTCTCCAAATCGACCGAAATGGGATCCGCAAGCTCGGCTCGTACAGCTTCGCCTCGAACGTGATCGACCCAGACCCCACCCTCCTGCCGGCTCACGATCGCAAATTGCCCCTGCTCCCGATCCAGCACGACGCGAATTTCGCGCTCGGCGCCATCCTCCACAATCAAAGGTTGGACGAGGAAAAACTCCCGCATCTCAAACAATTCGGTTTCGTTGGCCTTTGCCGTCGCGGCGCGGGCCATCTCGACGAAGCCAGTCCCGGGGATTAGAGCCTCGCCGCTGGCTAAACGATGTTCATCAAGAAGCCATGAGGTGTCCGGCCCAACCATTGCGGTAAACACCAGCTGCTGCGGAGAATCGCAGATGATCTTTTGAAGGAACGGATGCTGCATCGGCTGTGAGGCGCCGGCATTCTTCTGCTCCCTATCCTTTCCGAGGGTGGCGGCCATCCCAGCATCTCGCCAAGGCCCCCAGGCGATCGAAAGAACCGGATATCCTTGGCTCGACTGCGCGTACGCAAAAGCATCGAGGAATGCATTCGCTGCTGCATAATCCGACTGCCCCGGCAGTCCGGCCATCGCACTCACAGACGAGTACAGCCAAAAGAAATCTAAGTCGTGATCTTTCAAGGCTTCCCAAAGAACAAGTGTGCCCAGGACCTTGGGCCGCAGAACCCGATGAGCCGACTGCAAACTCTTATTCACGAGTAATTCGTCATCAAGAGTGCCTGCAGCGTGAACCACCCCATGAATCGCGCCGAAACGGTCCTCAATCGAGCGGATCGCCACGCCAACGGCTCGTTCGTCAGTGACGTCTACTTGCATCGACTCGACAATGGCCCCGGCCTCCTGCATTTTGCGAATCTGACTAACCTTCTCGTTGTCTTCCTTGG
>JAQWNI010000254.1 GCA_029268645.1 Myxococcota bacterium | reverse complement strand
GGTGAGGATGGGGGCTGCGCCCGAGTCACCTGGATTCTGCCAATAGATGTGCCAGCCTGGTTGGAGTTCAAAGAGGACGCCTATGCGGACGCGAGCTCCAGGGGCCACCGTTGCCGCGTCGACCAGCAGCTCGGCGACAGCAAACTCGTCTTCCGACCCCAGGAACGCTTCGCCCCGAGGACCCGGCGGAACATTCGCCTGCGCACCGCTTTCCATGACCGCCAGAAAGACCAAGAAAATCCACTTCAGCGACACAAGCGATGCACGCTGCGTCCTCGGATTCATCAACCCCCACCCCTCCGCGCGATCCGGCGATCGCCAGCGACCTTTCGTCGTCCGCTTGACATTACCAAATGAGAGTGCAACTCTCAAATCTGACTGAGAACTCGACTCTCAAAACTGGAGATTGCAATGTCCGCGTCGGCCGACCCGGCCTTCCCCCGCTCCCATGAGCGAACCGCTGTCCACCGGCGGCGGCTTCGGGCCATCGATGCCTTCATTGACCTCGTCCTCGAAGGTCACCTCCCCCCCAATCCAAAGCAAGTCGCCGAGCGAGCCAAAATCTCGATGGCGACCTTCTTTCGCTATTTCGAGAACCTCAACTCCATGAGACGCGATGCAGCCGTTCGGATGGCTGAGCGATTCCCGCTGCTCGAAATCGAAGCGATCGGCGAAGGTCCCTTGAAAGAACGGGTTGAACGTTTTACGGACCTCCGCGTCAAGCTCTGGGAAAAAGTTCACCTCCTCGCGCTTCTCCAACGGAGCACGACTTTACACGACTCCGACGCCGCTGAGATGATTGAAGACGTCCGGCACATGATGGCTCAGCAAATTCAAGAGCACTTCGCCCCGGAACTGCAGCGCCTCACGACAGGCCAACGAGAAGACGCGGTCGCGCTCATTGCGACCCTCACTTCGGTGGAATCTTGGGAACAGTATCGCCACGCCTATAAGCGGAGCCCTTTGCAAACGCGCCGATCCTGGGCCCATACAATCTACGCCGCCTTGGCGGCAGCAGAAGACTCACGTTGATCCTCTTCGTACCCATAAAAAGAGATCAACTCACATCACTCCAACCACATCTCTAGGATGCTTCCGATCAATCAGATCCATGCGGAGTCATCCGCCATCAATTTTGAAAGAGGTCACAGAGCATGACGGCTTCCACCGAAAAATCCAACACGGGCCAAGGGCTGCCCGATAACTTTGACCCCGAGGCGATGCGGGCGCGATATAGCGAAGAGCGAGAAAAGAGACTTCGACCCGATGGCAACGAGCAATATATCGAGGTCAAAGATGACTTTGCTCACTATTTGGATGATCCGTACGTCGATACACCCGTCAAACGTGAACCGCTGGAAGATGAAGTCGAAGTTGTCGTCATTGGGGGGGGGTTTGGCGGGCTGCAAATGGGGGCGCGCTTGCGGCAGGCCGGCGTCAAGGATCTCAGGATCATCGAAAAAGGAGGCGACTTCGGGGGCACTTGGTACTGGAATCGCTACCCCGGTGCCCAATGCGATGTCGAGTCCTATATCTATCTTCCGCTGCTCGAGGAAGTGGGTTACATGCCAAAGGAGAAGTACTCCTTTGCGAAAGAAATCCTCGAATACAGTCGCAAGCTCGGGGAGCATTTTGACCTTTATGAGGGCGCCCTCTTCCAAACGGAGGTCACAGATCTCCGCTGGGATGAAGACAGCGGGCGCTGGATCGTGTCCACGGATCGCGGCGACGCGTTGCGTGCCCGCTTCGTCACCATGGCGAACGGGCCGCTCAATCGGCCTAAGCTCCCCGGCATTCCTGGGATTCAGAACTTCAAGGGCCATACGTTCCACACCAGTCGCTGGGACTACGAATATACGGGCGGTGGGCCGCTCGGCGGCCTCGACCGGCTCCACGATAAGCGCGTCGCGGTGATCGGAACGGGTGCGACCGGCATTCAATGCGTGCCCTTTGTAGGTGAAACCGCGAAGCAGCTCTATGTCTTTCAGCGAACGCCTTCGACTGTGGACGTTCGGGGCAATCAGCCGACGGATCCGGAATGGGCTGCCGCTTTGAAGCCGGGCTGGCAAAAACATCGAATGGAAAATTTCAACGGACTCGTTTCTGGCGTACCCCAGACGCAAGACCTTGTGGATGATGGCTGGACGGACTTGGTGGGAAAGATGATTCGCCGTTTCCGGGAAGCCGTGCAGGACGGCAGCCCGGATGTTCCGGCCATTCTCGAAATGGCCAATTTCGAAAAAATGACCGAAATTCGTGATCGCGTCGATGAACTCGTTGAGGATCCTGATGTCGCCGAAAAACTCAAGCCCTACTACCGGATGTTCTGCAAGCGGCCCACGTTCAACGATGACTTTCTCCCCACGTTTAATCGACCGAATGTCGAGTTGGTAGATACCGATGGACAGGGTGTTGATCGCATCACCGAGAAGGGTCTGGTGGTGAAAGGTGTGGAGTACGAGGTCGACTGCATCATCTTTGCGACGGGCTTTGAGGTAGGCACTTCGTATGCGCGCCGCGCAGGCTACGAGATCCATGGCCGGGACGGGCGCACTCTGATGGAGAAGTGGGAAGAAGGCATGAGCAGTCTGCACGGAATGCAAAGCCAAAACTTCCCCAATTGCTTCATCATGCACATGTTTCAGGCGGCTTTCACGGCCAATTATCCCCACTTGCTTGAGGAATTGACCACCCATATCGCCTACATCCTGGGCGAGGCGATCAAGCGCGACGCCAAGGTGGTGGAAGTCTCTCAAGACGCCGAAGCGGCCTGGGTGAAAACCATCGTCGAAAAGGGAGCGGGTGCGATGGGCGCGCTGGGTGGACCCGAATGTACGCCGGGCTACTACAACAACGAAGGCCAGGATCGAGAGCCCACTGCGGTTCAATCCGCTCCCTACGGAGGCGGCTCAATCGAGTACTTCAAGCTACTCGAAGCGTGGCGCAAAGAAGGGCAACTCGCCGGGATCGAATTCAGCTCATGATGGGGTTGGGCGCCCTGCAGCGCGGGCTGCGATTCAGGGCGTTTGAATTGGCCTCACGCTCCAGTTGGACATTCAGTTGGGTATGGAGAGAGGAAACGGTCGATGGCACGATTCGACTTGATGCGGGGGTCTTCGAAGCTTCTTTCCTGCCTCAATACGCCGAGCAGCCCCTGACAGACGACTACAAAAGCGATTTCGTCAACGCTGCAGGTCGGAACGGACGACCGCCCTTTCGACCCAGAAAAGCTGAACAACCCAGTTGAACTTTCGAGGTCAAAAACGATGAAGACTGCAATTCGAGTAGGAGGGCCGACTTCAGGAGGCCGAAAACAATTCGTGGCGATGCTGGAGTTTGCCATCGAGGCTGAAAAGTTGGGCGTCGAGCAGGCTTGGAGTGCGGAAGCTTGGGGCATGGATGCGATCGCACCCCTCGCCTACTTGGCGGCCCGAACCGAGAAGCTTCAGTTGGGTACGGGCATTATGCAGTTGTGTGCACGAACACCGGCTTTAACCGCCATGACGGCGATGAGCATGCAGACGGTAACCGATGGGCGATTCCTGCTGGGCCTGGGAAACTCCGGCCCTCAAGTGGTTGAAGGGCTTCATGGTCAGCCATTTGATCGGCCTGTCACCCGAATGCGCGAAACCGTTGAACTCGTTCGCATGGCCTGTCGCGGCGAAAAGCTCAGTTATTCCGGCAAGGCTTTGACCCTGCCTCGACCGGGTGGTCAAGGCAAGGCCCTTCGCCTCGCACAACCGCCAGAGGAAATCCCGGTCTATTTGGCGACGCTGGCGCCCAAAGCGCTGGAGATGACGGGCGCAATCGCGGACGGCTGGCTCGGAACCTCTTTTACTCCAGACGCCCCGGAAGCTCACTTAGAGTATCTGCGACGGGGCGCAGAGAAGGCGGGCCGAAAGCTTGAAGACTTAAGACTTTGTGTCGATACGGCTGTCGCCTTCACGGATGATCCGGAGCCGGTCATCCAGGCCCAGAAAGCCATGCTGGCCTTCCAGTTGAGCGCGATGGGATCGCCCACAATGAACTTCTACAACGATGCCTATGCGCGCGGCGGGTTCCAAGACGCCTGTGTAAAAGTCCGCGATCTATGGCTCAAGGGGCAAAGGGCGGAGGCCGTTCAGGCTGTACCGGATGAGATGGTCTTAAAAACCTCGCTCATCGGCGACGAGGCCCACGTGCGCGACCGCTTGGACCTCTACCGAAAGGCGGGAATTACGGAGCTAATGCTGCACCCGATCGGGAAGAGCACGACGGATCGGCTCGACACGTTGGGCCGCGCGGTTGAACTGGCCCGGCAGGAAAGTGCCTGAGGGTTTCGGGCCCAGAACCCAAGCCCGGAATGAACCCTGACTGGGTCCTTCAGGCGGGGAAGGCCTACAGCAACCGAATGATGGGACCTGCACCCGGCCTAGCCACAAAAAACTGGCTTTGGGGGATGCCGACGGACTGGGTCGCGTTGTAGCTTCTCTTCTTCCTGCTGGGCCACGGGTAAGGGGCTGAAGCTCGAACGCGAATGTCAACTTTAATCGCCTATCTCTTTGTACTGCTCGGAGGCGCTGCCGGGGCTCTTTCTCGCTTTGGCGTTCAGGAACTGTTTCGCGCTTTTACGCGGTGGCCGGGATGGGTGGCCGTCTTTTTTGTGAATGTCCTCGGCAGCTTTTTGATTGGCTTGGTTGTCGCCTGGCTCCAAGGATTGATTGCCCTCGAGCATTCAGAACGACTCGACCCCCTTCAGCTGTATATCGATACGCAAGACGCCGATCATGGCCTTGCGCTTCTGGCTGCGGGATTCTGCGGAGCCTTTACGACCTTCAGCAGCTTTTCGCTCGACAATCACTTCTTGGCCAAGGAGTCTCGGGCCCTTCTCCTCTTCAACATGCTGGGTTCTCTGATCACTTGTCTCGCCGCCGTCGCACTCGGCTGGTCGGTCGGAAAAGCAATGGCCGGCTGAAGATGAGTTCGCAAAGGAACCCTGAGTGATGGATCTCTTGTCGAAAATACTGGTGATTGGAGCGGGTGGCGGTTTCGGCGCGGCAATTCGGCATATGCTTGCGGGCATCTTGGAGGGCGGTTTGAACCTACCGGCCTTTGCGGCGGTCATGGGCGTGAACGTTCTCGGGGCTTTCTTGATCGGCTTTGTCTTTCTGTTGATCGAAACCCGATTTCGACCCGAAGGAAATAGCCGCCTCAAAGACCTGCCCGTTTCACGCGACCTTGAGACACTCGACGGATGGCCCGAGGGAGACCCAACGCTCCCCGCGGTGGATGTTTTTCAAGCGAAGCAGAGTGCAGAGCTCTATTCGGGTTTTTTCATCACCGGCATTTTGGGAGGGATGACGACCTTTTCGCTCTTTAGTCTCCTCACACTCAACCTCGTGCAGAGTGGTGAAATCGCCTGGGCGGTCTTCAATGCGATCGGAACCGTGATCCTGGGTTTTCTGGCGACTCAACTGGGATTTCGCTTTGGCTGCCGGTGGGCGCTCAACCGCCCCAACCAATCAGATCCGCCCGAATGACTTCTTCCCTCACAAAAAGCCTCCCGACCGAGGGCCGGACTCCGCCCGTCCCCGATCGGGAGATCGCAATCCCGCGAGCGCTACGGAATGTCCACACACTCGAGCCCTAGAGGGCCTTGGCGCGTCGGACCATCGCATTCCCCGGTTCCTCCAGGATCGGATTCAGGGTGAGCGATGGAACCGTAGAACTCCGGCTTTCGGGGCACATCCCAGTTGGGACGCGTATGAACCCGGTACCCCCCCCAGTCGTTCTCGTCGTCAAACCCATGATCGGGACCGAGCGCTTCCTTGATTTCGGGCAACTTCGCAACCAATTGCAGGCAGTCAAGCATGTCATCTCCGCTGAGGCAGGCTTTGACACTCGAAATCAGTTCGTATGCACCCGTTTCGCAGTTGTTGAGGTGGTAGTTTTCACGTCCGGAATGAAGACGGGCAGGATCCTGATAAGGATTCCATGAGCACCAAGGTTGGTAGACGCACGGAGGACCTCCAGCGGTGCCACATTTGTCCGGTCCCTGAGGTACTCCCTTATAACCTCCGGGCTCGACGCAGTTGTCCACAATATCGACCCCGTTGCACCGACGATAATTTCGACGGCGAGCCCCATCGGGACCTGCGTGGCTCATCAGGCCCCACTGATAGATCGCGTATTGGTGAAGATGTCTGACGATGGCCGGAACCGGATCACAGTTGTTTCGGATAGAGCAGGCTTTGTCCGGGGCGCATGTTGCGGGCTGTCCGACCACCGAGCCTCCGTAAAAGTCGATCGGAATTCCCCAGACCCCAGAAACAATTGCCCCCATGCTGTAGGCAAACTGGTGAGTGGAAACAATTTCGCTATCCGAGCAGTGCTCCGTAAAGGCGTCGAGTCGAAGCTGGCAAGTATGTATATCCGTCGAGGTCTCGCCCGGAAGCAATGGAGCCACCCCCTTGGGTTTACCCATTTGTTCCCCTGCCACCGTCAAGTCGCCGAATATCTGGTCGATGAGAGCCACTTCTTGTCCTGCCCCTTTGTAGTCGCCGGTCGTGACGTTGCACCACCCTGCCCCTTGGCGGTCTGGATTCTCCGCTGGGGTACTCCATCCCTCAACCATAATGTCTTGGGATGTTTCGGCGCAGTAGAAGTGAGTGCGGGTCTCTCCTTCTTCGAGAGAAGGCGGGTTGCACATCCAAATATCGAGAGACTCGGTCTCCTGAAAGAATGTTTCAGACCAATCGGCTTCCTTCACCGGCCAGAATGGCCGGTAATCCATGTCCTGCTCGCCGCGGATTTCGTAACCCCGCTTGTGGTGCTTGATGGTCGTGTTGGATCCGGGCGCCTTGATCTTGCAACAGCCTGCTTCGTTCCAGGGTTTCCAGTCCTCGCCCGGAACCCCGCTCGGCCCGGGTCCTACGGCCGTGTCACATGAAGCAAAAAAACCATTGCCAGCATCTTCGATCGACGTAGGATTATTGAGCTCACACAACGCATCGTCAGCAATTTCATGCAACTCGGTCTCGATTCCACGTGGGCAAGCTTCGGTGACACTTTCGTTCGTTTTAAACAGAAGACCCTTGTCGACACATTCAACAAGATCTTTTTTAAGCGTCACGTTGTGCCGATTGCAGGCCTGACGCGCTAACGCAAGAAAGTCGACCGGGAGCTGTTCACCGTCTGGTCCGGTCTGACCATCCACGCAGGCGAGGGCCGCTGGGCCCAACGTGGAATTAGTGAAAATTACTTTCCAAACTTTTTCAAATGGGCCATCCCTTTCGTCACGACAGTCATTCAGGTCATCCATCGCAGCCCACCAGACTCCTGTTCCGGTGCAGGTTTGATCATATTCCGGTGCGTTCAAGATGTCGGATTCCATGCTGCAACCCGAAGTCGTGAAGAGCAGCCCTGTGACCGTGAGCAAGACACCTAAGATTTGAGTCATTGTCCCGCTCCTTCTCCGCTGCCATTGGGATCACCCGGGTCGCCCCCGCCCGACCCGCAGTCGGCGGGACACTGGCTGATGCTTTCCCCCGACTGACAAATGCCATCTCCACAGGTCTGCATCGCGATTTCAATATCGGAGAGCCTTTCCCAGTGCGCTGACGCGAAAAAGAGCATCGAGAAGGCATAGACCTCCTCGGGTGACATGCCCTCGGAGGGTCCCGATGCGACAAAATCCACCAAGGCGTCTTCCGCAAGATCGCAGTAATCGAGCTGGGCCTGCCGAATTTGAGGCGGGCGGTCTGTGTCGTCGTAGATCATCTGACAGAAGGGGAGCCCGTAGTCATCGCCAGCCCAAGACGCCGCCGGCATCCCGCAGGCCAAGAACAGGATCCAGGCGAACCCCTGATGGTATTTGCGTCGAATTCTCATCTTTGCCCCTTTACGGCCCCTCTGAGACGCCCTGCGCGCCACCGACCTTCGGTCGGGGAGGCTGGATAGAAATGATACTTTGCGGTATTCTAATACCTATTGGTATTACAGTAATCCTGGGTATTTTAAAGATCAACTAGAAATCCAACAAAAAAAGGCCCGTCTGGCCGTGTTGCGGAGAACGTTCGGCCCGTCGCCGACGAGCGGTTTCCCCTGTGTTTTTTATGCGGGCCTGGCCGCCCGGCCTTGCGCCCAAGCCCCATGGGCTTGGAGCGCCGAGCCGTTCGCTCGTCTTGTTCGTCGAGGCCGGAACAATCCGCCTTTTCTCCGCGTACGGGCTTTGCCCTCTCGTTCACGGTTCCAGCCACTGTCCGAAACAAGCGGGGAGGCCGGACGATCGCTTGCCCACTTGAGCCTCACGTGGTGGCTGTGTCCCGAGGGCGACCGACGGAATTCCATCGCAATTTGCTAGTTTGCGCCCATGCCGAAGCCGATACCCCGCAAAGAGGCCACCGCCCGCAACCGGGAAAAGCTTTTGGATGCCGCCGCCAAGGTCATTGGAAAGTCGGGATTGGTGGGGGCGACACTTCAAGAAATCGCCACGGCGGCCGGTCTAACAAAAGGGGCGGTCTATTCACGGTTTGACTCGAAGGAAGACCTTCTGATCGAGCTGCTGGATCGTCGTTTCGAAGTAGGTCACGCTCAGTTGATGGAGGTCCTCTCCGGGGATAAACCCATGATGGAGCGGCTCGCTGAGCTCGACACCTGGCATCGGGGAGAAAAAGGAAACGGCCGTCTGTGGGCGACTCTCGAATTGGAGCTGAGTATCGCGGCGGCCCGGCAGCCGAAGCTCCGCAGAAAGCTTCGTGATCGGCAGCGCCGATCGCGCGAGTTCTTGGCGGAGATGGTGGAAAAGATTGCCGATGAGAACAATCTAACGCTGCCTCTTCCGCCGGCTGACTTTGCGATTGTCCTATCTGCCCTCAGCGACGGCCTTCTGGTTCACTGGCTCAATGACGCTAAGGCTGTGCCTGACAATCTATTCGCGCGCTTCATTATTTCGACGGTCTTGGGCGCCTCGGGGATCAAACCACCCGCCTGAAGCTGATTTTGCGGGATCGCGTTCTGGGGCCGATCAAAGGTGATCACGGTTGAGCGGCGCTAGAGTCTCCCCATGCTGGAGGGACTATCACCTAGAGCGCTGATGATCGGGATGCTGGTGGTGAGCCTGGTCTATCTCGTGCTCCCCTTTGACTTTATCCCCGATTTCCTGGGCCTGCCGGGACGGATCGATGACGTTGCGCTGATCGGCTTTTTGGTGTGGCTCTATCAACGCCATTCGGCAGCCCACGTCGAGCGAGAGACTCACGAGGCGGACTCCCGGCAGAAAGACTCTTCTTCTCGCTCTTCGGACCCAGCGAGCGAGTCCTCTCGGGCCTTTGATCCGTATACCGTTCTCGGGATTGACCGCTCTGCTTCAGACAAAGAAATCCAGTCTGCTTATCGGGCCCGAATGCAGGAATATCACCCCGACAAAGTTTCTCACTTGGGCGAAGAGCTTCAACGCGTCGCCCATGATAAATCCCAAGAAATCCAGCTGGCGTACCGGCAGCTGAAAAAGTAGCCAAGCCCGATTTTGCCCGACCCTCGCTTTTTCGTGAATGCGTGCCGAGTGAATCCTGCGAGATCTCGAGTTCAACTTTCCCCGGTCGACATCCGCCACTCCGTCATCAGGGCAGTCAC
>JAQWNI010000253.1 GCA_029268645.1 Myxococcota bacterium | reverse complement strand
ACGGCGAGGAACGCCGCATCGCGAGACGAGTCACTGTGGGCGCTCAAGTCAACATCGGCCGGGAGGACGGCGAGGGCCCGCCCGAAGGAGCCACCCTTGTTGACCTTTCGAATCGCGGCGCACGGCTTTCGGCCCGTGAACCCTTTGAGCTGAACTCAACGGTTCAAATCCAAATTCCGGAAACCCTCACCGACGACGCCATGCTCACTCTGCAGGGAAATGTCGCCCGTCTGGGCACCGAAGGCGCCGAGTTCAGTGCCTCGGTGATGTTCGATTACGCGATGCCGGAGGACACGCGCCTGCGCCTAACTCACCTCATCAACCGCTGGTCAACCGGTCCCCCCAGTGAATCCGACGGCCCGACCCTCTATCCCCCGTTGCCCTCTGCACGCATTCGTTCTCTGCCGGGAATGGTGCTCGATGACGAAATCGATCCGCCTATCGGAATCGGTCATGCCGTTGAATTCCGCGTTGCACGCCGGCCCGAAAACGGAGATCGCCGTACCGAAAAGACCGCTGAGGATCGGCGCTCCGGTCGTGAGCGCCGCGACGGGGTTCGGGGTCTCTTCACCGGTCCGGTCATCGCGCGAGGCGACCCCAACGCCAGACGGGTCTTGATCGGACGCGACCTGTCCGCCGGGGGTATGAGGATCGAACCCTCAAGCTTCATCTCGGTCGGCGATCATTTCTGTCTGGCCCTCTACGGAGCCGGGTCGGATGAGCCCTTCGAGGTCTACGCGCGGGTCGTTCGAGACGATGGCGACGAGGGCCTCGCCTTAGCGTTCCAGGGGATTTCCGCTGAAATCTCCACAGCCCTTGAAAAGCTCGTGGCCGGCCTTCCCGACATCGAGTCCCTCGAAGCCGACGAGCCTCACGGTATGGGGGCGATCCTTTCGGAGATCCTCGACGCGCGCCTGGCGGTCGGGTAGGCTCCTCGCCCCGTTCGCAGACCGGACCCTAACCGGACCGAGCGGCCCCACCAGGAACACTGGGAAGGATCTGAGATGGCCCGAAGCAAGAGCAAGCATAAGATTAAGAAGCTGCGCTGGAAGCGACGTGGACAGCGACGCGCCAAAGCGAAGACCCAGTCGAATTCTGATTCTGATTAGTCGCCCCCATTCGAGCCATTCCCCAACCGGGAGGAGCAGCCCGTGAGCGAACAACCCGTCGTCGGCGAAATCGAGGTCGACAAGAACAATCTCTACCGTGAAGAAGTCGTGACCGATCTCAAGGTCGCCTCAATTCGGATTCTTTCGCCTATCCGAGAGGACGGCAGCGCAGATCCCGATCGGGAAACGCGATTCATTGCGGAGACGACCCTCATGTCTCAGCGAGGGCCGCTACCGGTTCAGGCCCCTGTCGAGGCCGCCTCCCTCTCGGAGGCCTTGGAGAAGTTTCCCGAGGCAGTCAATCAGGCCGTTGATGCTTTGGTCGAGCAAGCGCGGGAAATGCAGCGCCAAGAAGCGTCTCGGATCGTGGTCCCGGGCCAACCTCCGGCCGGCGGCAGCCGCATCATCAGCTGATCATCGGCTCGCCGTTGCTTCCGACACCGCTTCGGCGGAAAGCAGCACCGGAGCCATCGCCTCGGGCAGGTGACCCGTGAACCGCTGAGCCCGTTCAGCCGCACAGCGTCCACGATCGCAAAAGATCTCCTGCAGGACATCGGCGGCGATCTCTGACGACTTCGACCACCAGAGATTGCTCTGTAGTTGGAGAACCACGACGGCGATCGTCGGCCGATCGGCGGGAGCCAGACCGACAAACCACTCGTAGCGTCCACGCGGCGAAGAGCCGGTAATATTTCCCGTCTTGCCCGCTACTTCAATCTGACGAAGCTTGGGTCGACCGCGACGGTCTCGAAAGGCACTTCGAGCCGTTCCGTGGGTGGTCGTCCGAACCAGCATAGACCTCAATTCCTCAGCCAGCTTCGGAGAGAGCACCTGCGTCGGCTCCGGGCGTTCGGGCAGCGCCAGCATCTGCCCCTTCGCATCGGTCACGCGATCCACCCACCACGGCTCGACCTGTTGGCCTTCGACCAGAGTCGACACCAGCCGAGCGGCATGCAGAGGCGTGATACGCGATCCGCGCAAACCGCAGCCCAAACGGCCGAGATCATAGTCGTCCTCCACCGGATCGATCCGGCCCGCCGCGTGCCCGGGGGCTGGGGCGTCCAACCAGCCAAAAGTCTTGATCGTGTCGATCAGTGTTTCGCTGCCAACGGATTCGACTGCCAATTGAGCGAAACATTGATTGTTGGAAGTCGCTAGGGCGCGCTCCAGCGAAGCGCTGTGCCCCCGGCTCGGCCGATGGACTCGGCCGGGGGTCAATCGATACCGGTTTCCGCGATACACGCAGGGCGTTCGAGCCTCAACGGGCTTGTGGTGCAAGGCCGCGGCGGCAGTCACAATCTTCACCAACGACGCGGCGGGGTAGTGGCTCTGGGGAGGAAAGGCTTCCACATCCGTTGAGACGTAAGCGATCACACGTCCCGTCCTCGGATCGAGGACGATCACGTGGCCCCGCTCGACCCGGCCTCTCTTGAGACGTCGCATGATCCGCCCGGTGAGGGGACGGTCGAAGGCATACTCCACCCGATACCCATCAACGTCGTGGACGATGGGTGCATGGGAAGCCCGATCAAGAGGAATCGACTCAACAGACGCTGAGATGTGATCCGCAACATCCACCGGCAACCGCTCAATGACATGGGCTCCCACCACCGTCCGAGGGGGGGGGGCTTCAGCCTCTCCCCAGTACAGCAGCCCAGAGCCCGCCGAAACGCTCGAATCCGAACCCTCCTGAAAACCCAACAACAGGGCCGGCCCTAGAACCAAAAGGACTCCGAAGATGAGGGTCGCCTTGCCGCGGAACGAAAGACGACGCCCCGCCGTCCGACGCAGACCGTTGCGACGACGACGGCCCCGAAAAAAACCTCTCATTCATCAACCGAGATCACAGACGTCACCTCCGGCACCTGCTCGCGGAGTCTGGCCTCAACCCCCATTTTCAAAGTGATACTGGAACTCGGACATCCCGCACAGGCGCCGCGCAGAGCGAGGCGGACTTCCCCCTCGTGGAAGTCGACAAACGCGATCTCCCCGCCATCTTGAGCCACAAAAGGAGCGATCTCCCGATCAAGAATTTCCCGAATTCTCGAGACAACCTCGGCCTCTGGCGCTGGGGCCGGGGCTCGGTAGTCCTGGCCGAGCACCGGTTCGGACGCTGTGTACCAAGCTCGAATCGCTTCGTTCACTGCCTGACCGGTTTCCCGCCACCCCACCTCCGCCAATTTCGTCACAGTCAGGAAATCGGGGCCCATCAAAACCCCACACACGCCTTCGACGGCCATCACCCGAGCGGCCAGGGGCGAAAAGCCGGGGGTCACCCCTTTTTCAAAAGCCAGTGGAGAACCCTCTTTCATCAGATCACAACCAAGCACCCATTTCACGCTGGACGGGTTGGGCGTGCGTTCGGTATGCATCACGAGAGCGGACACCGGCAAGGGCTCCTTGACCCAATCGGAACGTAAAGGAGGAGAATTTCCTGCGGAGGGAAGAGTACCCGGTTCTAGACGGGTCGAACAAGGCAGAGCAACGACCTAGCTCGGATTACAGCGGAAAGACAACTTCTCTGGCTTGGTCCAAATCGCAGACCGCGTAACCGGCCTGCTGGGCGAGGCAATGCTCTCGAGGGCCGTTGTACCCCCAGGTGGCCAGCACACATCGGACTCCCAGCAGAGCGACATCTTCGAGGTGGTTGTATTTATCATCAACGAAGGTGATCGATGAAAAATCGACTTCAAGGCGTTCGCGAAGGATTTCGAGATGTGCCTGTTTGGACCGTCCGTGCTCTTTGTCGATGACTCGTTCGGCGGGGAAGAGGTCCTCAAGGCCGTATCGCTCGAGCAGGATCTCAACGGACCGGCGATCCTTCGCGGTAGCGATGCAAAGGGTCACCTCGGACGAGTACGGTCGCAACAGTCTCACAAAGTGTTCATAGGGTTCGATCCAGGAGGACCAGCCCCGAGGATCGGCTTGCTGGAGGTCTGTGCGGGCTCGGTAGAAAAGCTCATGAAAGTCGGCAAGAAATTCCATCGGCTCGGCCTCTCGGGCCCGATCGTAACCCGCTTGATCTTCGACTCTTTCATTCCCCTCAAGGAGCGAGAGAGCGACCCCAAAGTCCTCGGCCCGATTCCCGAGTGGCATCATTTCCAGGAAGTTCTCATAGACGGGATCGCCTCGGATGAGATCGACCGCAGCATTCTCTAGGCGGGCAGCCTGCCGTGCGATCCTTCCATCCGGGCGCAGTCGCGCGTAGGTCCGGAGCGCGACGACGAAGGACTCGACCGCGCTGTCCGCGATCACACCATCGAAGTCCAACGCAACAACCCGGCGACTCAACGGGTGATATTCCTCGACCGGCGAACCACCTCAAAAGCAGCAGGCGCAGACCCGAGACCCGTCCGAATCCGCGCCAGGAGGTTCTGCACATCCTGATGAAAGTCTTCGGGACGCATTGAGCGAGCAATCTCTGCAGCCGGCAGAGCGCGACCAAGGTCGCGCGCCAGGGCGCCTCGTGGACCCAAAAGCCGTTTCGCATCCAGCTCTCGGCAGGCCTCCTCCGCCTCAGGAGGCGGCACATGAGCTTTGACGATTTCGGACCAAGGACCGGTCTGTCCTTCGCGTTCCAGCAACCGATTGATGGCCGGGCGAACCAATAGATAACTCTCGATATGACGCCGGCTCCACGTAAAAACCTCTAGTCCGGGCTCGTCGGCAAGCAGTGAGCCGGCCTCACCGTGGTGGTCGCGATCGAGAACCACAAGACCTCGGTGACCCTCCGCCAAGCCGCCCCCGCCTCTAAAGTGATGGACGGCCCGCGCAGGCTGTCGCCCACCCAAGATCACGGTGCAGTGCTCCAAAGAACGAACAATCTCAGGGAACGCTCGCCGGGCCCAGACTCTTAAAATTTCGCCATCCCGCGGCCCTTCAACATAGAGCCTAAAATGGCAGCCTCGGCGAAGCTTTTCGCTCTCCCCACGCCGTCCCGACCCGGCCCTCTGACCAGACGACCGGCGTTTCCTTTGACGGGAAGTCGAATCGAATGACATGGCGGAACACTCCGAAATTTCGATGATCGGACCCATCACCGACCCCGCACAGGAGAAGCCCCCGCAGCCCCCTGCGGGCCTCCGCTGAAGCAACAGATCAGCGGCAATGGCCCGTGAGAGGCTTTTTCTGGACCTTCAGCCAGGTGAGCAAGCCTACCGATACGACCGGCAGCTGTCATCTGATTGGCCAATCGCCGCCCAAAATTGCCCTCTCGCCCAATGTCCTAATTCGTGTACCGTCTACCAATGATCTCGATCCTCATTGCCGATGACCATGGCATCGTGCGGGAAGGCCTACGTCGGCTCCTGGAATCCCAAGAAGATTTTGAAGTGGTGGGGGAGGCCAGTGATGGCCAAGAGGTTTTGACCGCGGTCAAGACCCACCGGCCCGATGTCGTCGTCCTCGACATCACGATGCCCCGACTCGGCGGACTCGAAACTCTAGAGCGCCTCCGAAGTAACCAACCCGACGTCAAGGTGATCCTGCTCTCGGTCCATGGTGACCCCCCCTTCATCCAGAGCGCCATTTCCCTCGGTGCCGACGGATACATCCTCAAGGACGGGCGGGCTGATGAGATCGTAACGGCGGTGCGAGAAGTCGTGCAGGGGGGCAGTTACTTCAGCCCTGCCGTGGCCCGTGAAATCGTAGATCAAATGAGGAGCCCACAGGCAGCCGCCAAAGATCCTTTCTCTTTGCTTTCGGGACGCGAACGGGAAGTTCTGCATCAGATCGCCGAAGGTCTTTCGGCCAAAGAAGTCGCGGTCGCACTCGACATCAGCGTCAAAACCGTCGAAGCCCATCGCACGAGCCTGATGCGAAAACTGGGCGTGCGGAAAGCGACCGAACTCGTTCGCTACGCACTCCGTCACGGCCTGATCGAGCCCTAATCCTCAATCCCGCTCGGCCGCTCCAAAACCGCTAAGGCCTCGAGATGAGGCGTCTGCGGAAAGAGGTCGAATCCCTCGATTGAAGCGACTCGATAGCCCTTCTTCTGCAAACGCGCCGTGTCTCTCGCGAGGGTCGCCGGATCGCAGGAAAGATAGATAATTCTCGGGGCACGAAGCTGAGCGACCGCCTTGAGGGCGCACTCCGGTAAGCCGGCCCGCGGTGGGTCAAGCAGAATGGCGTCGGGACGCGACAACCTTCGGCTCGGCAGCGCTGACTCCACGCTGGCCGCAATGACCTCGACATGGTCCAGGCCCGCTCGTTCTAGGTTGGCACGAAGATCAGAGACCGCTGAAGCCGCCGACTCGATGGCGATCACCTGGGAAAAGCGTCGAGCCAAGCCCAAGGTGAAGAAGCCGGCCCCGGCATAAAGTTCGAGGACTCGTTGACCCTGGCCCGTCGCCGCCAAGACTCGACAATGCAGAGCCTCCCAGAGCAGGGAATTGGCTTGGGCAAAAGTGCCCGGCGAGATTTGGATTTCGTCCCCTTCGATCTGCAAAGCGACAGGGGGCCCGCTTTTGTCGCTGACGCGACCGCATCGAGCCGATCCCGTGGCGCCCAGTGAAATTTCCCACTCGACGGGCTCCGAGTCTGGCTCACTCAAGCGACGAACTGTCTCCAGCGAAGACTCCAAGGCCGGTGTCAGCACGGGACAGGCTGTCGTCGCGCAAAGACGGTGCGATCGTCGAGCTCGAAAGCCCGACTCCCCCGCTCCAGCAAGAATCCGCGCCCGCGCCCGGTATCCGTAGCCCCTGGGCGAAGGCATCAATGCTGGGTCTTCGCCGAGTGCGATCCCGCCAATCCGAGACAGGGCATCCGAGAGGATTGTGCGCTTCGCCTCAACCTGTGCAGCGTATTCGAGGTGCTGCCAGCTGCAGCCACCACAGACCCCAAAAACAGGACATGGCGCTTCGACACGGGCCGGCCCCGGGCGGAGAACCTTCAAAATTTCAGCCCGCAGAAAGCGACGTTGAACGTCGACAATCTGGACCTCGAGCCAGTCATCCGGCGCGGAGAGAGGCACAAAGACCGTACGGCCGTCCGGCGCTTTCGCCACGCCGTCGCCCCCAGCCGCGAGACGCAGGACCCGAAGCTCCAGGCACTGACCCACCCGAAGCGCCGGCCGTTCCGAAGCGCCCTCAGTGACCGTTTCGGCTTTCCTTGCCATGGTCGTCTTCTTCCCCGGACTGGGTCACTTTGATGCGGGTGATGCGACTGCCCGACACATCGATGCAGGCGAATTCATAGCCGGGCACTCCAACGAGTTCACCTCGGCGAGGCGCCCGTTCGAGGGTGTTGTAAATCAGCCCCCCCATCGTATCGCCGCGTTCAGCGGGAACCTGCCATCCCGACTCGCGGTTAAAATCCAGAACCGAAACACGCCCCAATACCTCGTAGCTGCCATCGCGAAGCTTGCGGATCGTGAACAATTCCTCCGAATCAAATTCGTCTCGGATTTCACCCACGATTTCTTCAAGGATGTCTTCCTGAGTCACCAAGCCCTGGGTCACGCCAAATTCATCTTTGACCAAAGCCATATGACAAAAAGCGCGTTGCATGTCCGCTAGCAATCGAAGGATCGGCTTCCGTTCCGGCACCCGGAGAACAGGCTTCAGGATGGTCTGAACATCGTCACCCCCGGTTCCTACCATTTTAAAGAGATCCTTTAAATGCACGATGCCCAGAACGTGATCGATGTCCTCCTCATAGATCGGAACCCGGGTATAGAGGCTGCCCAGCATAGAGTCGAGAAGCTCCGAAGGCGGGGTATCCGAGGGATAGGACTCGATTTCCGTTCGCGGCACCATGATATCCGTGACATGGAGTTCCGCCGCTTCGGAGGTCGCCCCAATGATGGCAAAGGGCGAACCCGCCCCTTCGTCTTCTCGAATTTCACGGGCCAATCTCAAAACCGCCTCGGGCGATAGCCCGCCGCCGCTTTCAACACCCCCGGTAGCCCGACGCACGATCGGGTCGATGACTCGATCAAACACAGCGTGAACGGGTCGAAGCAATTGGTGAAAAATGTAGAGCGGTAGCCCGACTGACATTGAAACACCCATCGGGTGCCGAGCCGCCACCGCCTTGGGCAGGATTTCTGCGAGCAAAAGGATGAGAAAGGTCATCACCGCGGTCGCCACCGGAACGCCCACATCGAAACCAAGGAGCTGAACGGCCAAAGCCGAGGCCACCGAAGCCCCCAAGATATTCACAATGTTGTTGCCCAGCAGGATCGTGACCAGCAATCGCGACGAAGAAGATGTCAATTCGCGAACGGCCACCGCAGCCGGTCCGCTCGTGCCCTTGATCTCTTCCTCCATGTCGTGAGAGCGGATTCGAAAAAGAGCCGTCTCACTGCTGGAGAAAAAGGCTGAAAGTGCCAGACAGATGAAGATGACCGCCACAGAAGCGAGGATCGTCAAAACCGGTCCTTCCCAGAGGGTCGCCGCAGCGAGCGACCGTCATCGGTATCGAGAAACGAAAAAGGTGAAGCCGCCCAAGAGTCGGTCGACTCGTGTTGGACCTGCGAATCAAAACCCGAGGGCGGGGCTTTCATCAGCGCCACAGACGAAGCCCTCGTGCCATGCGACCGGCCTCCCGGTGGTGGAAATGGGAGGGGGCGCGATGGAGCAAATGGGGGCCGGCCGAAGCGAGGCCCCTGAGGCTATTTGGAGACCGGCTTTCAGCTGGTCCCGCGCGACGAGATGGACTGGGTTTGTTCATGGTTCGAACCTCCAAGCTAACCCGCCCCCCGGACCTGAGCAACGGACCCTGTGGGCGTTCAAAATCCGCTGACCCGCTGGGGGATTGGGCCTGAAGGCCCCTCAACGCCCAGGGTCTCGAACGGCTCAAGCTGGCCCGCCCGGGTCGACTGGCCATTAATTTTCGGGGAACCCTCGGTCGGCCAAAACTTTTCGCACAGCGGTCCCCGACTCGAGCAGCAACCGAAGCCGGCGGACGGCGGGGCGCTCCCAACGGTCTTTAGGGACCGCAAAATCGTATCGCTCGGCGCGCAGGGGTCTGAAACGGAGATTCGTTTCTCGCGCCACCGTTTCGATGGTGACCCCCCAATCAGCACGCCCCTGCGCAATCGCGGCCGCCACGGCGTAGTGGCTGCGAGGCTCGTACCCGTATCCAGGAGGGCGTCGGTCCCCCAACAGCTCGTCAATCAGGACCCGGGTTCCCGCTCCTCGGTTCCGGTTCACCATGCGGAGAGACTCATCGGCCAAAAGTTCATCGACCGAGCGATCGTCGCCCTCTCTCGTGACGACACCCTGCATGCGCACATAGCCACGCAACAATCGAAGATGATCGGGGAGGAAAGGCGCGTTGTAGTCGCCGCTGTCCGGATCAAGAAGGTGAATCGGGGCGAGATCACACTCGCCTCGGGCCGCTGCACCGAGTCCCCCCTGGCTGCCCACCGCCAAGAGTTTGACCCGCAACCCATCGGCCGCCAAAGCGCTCGCAAGCACATCCAAACCCGCGCAGTGACTGCCAATAACGACCAAATCAGAAAGAGGGATCTCATGACCCATCAGGGTCACGTCGACCGTTTCGCCCTCATCCATCAATTCGCGGTTGCGCGCAATTCGAACAAAACCATCGGCGCGGCTAAAAGAGGTCACGCTGCCACTGCCTTTACCCATCGGATAGGCGGCAGGGCGGGTCTCCTGTGATAATCCGCCGGGCTGAACGAGCCCCACCAATAAGTATTCCAACCGCCCTCGGTCCGAGACGACCTTTTGAGCCAATCGGGCCTGGGCGACGGGACGATCTGTTTCCCCCTGGCCAGACAGGGCTCGAATGACCGGTGCCACAAACTCGTGGAACGTGAAGATGGCCGAGGTGGGAAAACCAGGCAGGATCACCACGGGGCGTTGCCCGCTGGCCGCCAAACAAATGGGCTTACCCGGTTTTAAAGCAACGCCGTGCACGACCACCCCGGGATCCAGTTCGCCCACCGCCGCCGCGTTCAGGTCCCCTTCTCCCTTAGAGGTGCCTCCAGAGAGCAGAACCAGATCCGCCCCCTCCAGAGCCTTTTGCAAGGCAGGCCGGAGCAGGGATAGATCATCACCAAAAGACCCAAGAAACCACGGATCCCCCCCGACTTCGCGCACCGCATCCGCGAGGATGCGGCCATTGCTGTCGTACACCAGACCCGGGCGCATTTCTTCACCGGGCTGCACAATCTCATCGCCGGTGGAAAGAATCGCTACGCGAGGAGGACGAATCAGGGAAACCGCAGGGCAACCCACCGCCGCCAGCAGACCCGTCTCACGGGAGGTGAGACGGGTGCCGGCAAATAGAATCGTCTCCCCCCGCCCCATATCGGTTCCCGCATAGGAGATGGCCGCACCGGGCGTTCGAGCCTGACGAACAATCAGAACCTGGGGGGCCCCATCGTCAATATCCGTCTGCTCCACAGGCACCACGGCATCAGCGCCCCGGGGCAACATGCCTCCTGTCGCAATCTGGGTTGCGGTTCCAGGGGTCACTTCCTGTTGCGGGGCTACACCGGTGGGGACCGTTTCGCTGTTCAGTCGGAGAAGGACCGGCTCTTCCTCAGAGGCCCCAAAGGTATCCGGAGCCTGAATCGCAAAGCCATCCATGTTGGACCGATCAAAGCCCGGCACATCAACCGGTGCGCGCACGTCTTCGGCCAATACCCGGCCCAGCGCATCTTCCAATCGGACGGACTCCGAAACACCCGGTGCCACAGAAATCACTTCGCGCCAGCGGCGTTCGGCCTCGTCTCGGTCGAGCACTTCAAGAAATTGCTGCTGCTTCACTCGGATCGATCCTCGTCGTAGAGCAGAACTTCCACCGAGTCCCCCTCGGCAATGCCTTCCCACTCACGGGGCACGATCACAGCCCCGACAGCCCGCACCGTGGAGGAAAGAATCGAAGCACCTGAAGTGGCCAACGGCACAGCGTGGCCTTCTTCGAGGGCCACCCGAACATAATCGGTCCGGCCAATGGCCGAGGCGATCTTTCTCGCGAGTGGCCAGGAAGCCACCCGGTGGGGCCATGCTCCAGAGCGACCCCCGAGACGCCGAATCGTCGGTCCCGCAAAAAACTCGTAGGCCGCCAGACAGCTCACCGGATTCCCGGGCAAGAGAAAGACGAAGGCGTCGCCCAGTCGGCCTATCCCGGTCGGACTCGAAGGCCGCATTGAAATTCCGTGAAAATCCAGGGAGCCGAGCTGGCTGAGCAATCGAGGGGCATGGTCTTCTTGGCCGACTGAGCTGCCCCCCGACACCAAGACCACATCGGCTTCCTGGTTAGACATCGCTTCGGCGATCCGCTCGGGCACATCAGGCAGAATCTGGAACGGCAGGGATTCGGCTCCATCTCGATCGACCAGCCCTCGCATCACCACTGAATTGCTGTCGACGATTTTTGCTCCGGAAGGTCGCGCGCCCGCTGGCAGCAACTCGTCTCCTGTGATGACCAACGCCACCCTAGGACGCCGCACGCAATCCACTCGGGCGTGGCCAATCGAAGACAACAAGCCGACGTCTTGAGGCCTTAGACGTCGACCGGCAAACAAAACCCGCTCACCTTTGCGTATGTCTTCCCCAATAACGCCCACATTCTTGCGGGGCGCAACTGCCTCGCTCACCTCGACACGACCTGCCTTGAGGTCTTCTTGGCAAACCTCAGCCATCACCACCGCGTCTGCTCCCCCAGGCAGCGGAGCCCCCGTCATGATTCGAACCGCCTGACCCGCCTCAACAGAGCCGGGATACGGATTCCCCGGAAGTGCCGTCCCGATGACCCCGAACGCGATCGGGTCGTAGTCAGAGGCTCCGAAGCTTTCTTCCCCACGAATCGCGTAGCCATCCATCGCCGACCGGGGGAAGCCGGGCACATCGACTTCGGCGACCACGTCCCGAGCCAGCACGCGCCCGACACATTCGAGCAGAGGAACGACTTCGGAAAGAAGAGCAGTCGTGTTTTGCCTTAGAAAGGACTCGACCTCCTCGACGTCCGCTCGTTCGGCAAATCCGCGCATGCGCACGTCACGCGGCATTGGTCACCCCACTTCCTTTCTTGGAACCTTGACCCTGCTCGGCGGCGCCGGAACGGCAAACGGGCAGGGAATTTCTCCCCTGCCCGTCCCACATCCGAGCGACGCAACCGGAAAGCCCGGCCTCGTGCGATTTTCAGCCACTCGCTTTGTTGGTGTAAAGCTCGTCGGAAGGAGACATCCGTTCCTTAGCCGCGGAGATGATATCCGGCGTCACGTCAAACTTGAAGACACCATCCGGGCCAATGCCCTCGTTGATCAGACAGTCCGAGAGGCGATCGTCCTCGGTCTTCCAGCCAGCGCCCTCGTTGAACTTCCACTCGTCAACCAGACAATCCCAGGCTTGATCCGCCATCTGCTCCTTGGTCACGTCCTCGCCGAAGAAGGCGCTGTAGTACGCTGCAATGTCGATCATGCTGGGCTGCAGGAACTGACAGAATCCAGAAGAATCAGTGATCGCATTGACCATCTGGGATTCCTGGCTGGCCCGGGCGAACTGGTCGGGCTGGAGGCCTGGGTTGATGATCAGACCGGCGGTGTGGTCGGCTCCCATTGGGCTCGTCGCATAGGTGACGCCCGTGGCCTTCAGAGGTCGCGGATCCCATGCAGGAATCGCCTGGCCCCGTGCCTCGGGCACCCGGGCATGACCCGTGAACTGGCCCGCAGCAACGGCTCCGTTGCCAACGACCTGACCGAGTTCCTTTCCTTCGGAGATTTGCCGCAGGAGCGCCTTAGCGCCTTCGGCATCACCGTACTCGATGGCATCATGATCCGAATCCATGAGGATCGCGATGGCTGCGCCGGTCTCAATGGTATCCAGACCGAGCTCATCACAGAGACGATCCAATTCAGCCACGTCGTCGATGCTTTCAATCGCGCAGCTGGCTCCGAGCAATGTGATGGTTTCGAACTCGAGGGCGGACGTCATGTAGTTGCCGTCCTTGTCGTGAACAATGTTGCTGCATTGCACGATGCAGCCCGTCATGCAGTTATGCATGCCTCCACCCCGGGTCTCAAAGCTCTCGACAATTCGCGCTCCATCGAGCTCGTTGACGTTAGGAGACTGCCCCTCTGTTCGGTTCTTATAAACGAAGGTGTGAAGCATGTTGGCCGTTTGAACGAAGGCGCTCGTCCCCTTGGCAAACATCTGCGGACCGCCCAAATAGTCTGAGCTGTAGGACTTGATCTTTGCCGAGAAGGCCTTGGGATCCGCGGGACGGCGTGCCTTGGCCTTGCCGGTATCGATCTTCACCCACTTAAGCCCCTTGCTGCCCATGACGGCACCCAGTCCGCCGCGAGCGGCGTGGCGGGCGGGGCGACGGTCCTTGTCCTGATCCGTGCAGGCCACGGAAGCCCCTGAAAGCATCTGTTCACCAGCAGGACCAATGCTGATCGCAGAAACCGATTTCGGGGTGCCCTCAAGCAGCTTCGCACAGCAGGCGTAGTTCCAAAGACCCTTGTAATCATCAGCCGCCACAATCGACATGCCGTCGGGGCTGATTTCCAAGCCGAACCGTAGGTCTCGATCTGAGGGCTGGCCCTTCACAATGATGGCTCGAATTCCGAGCTTCATCAGATCCTGGCCGGGATTTCCACCGGAATTGGCTTCCTTGATGCCGCCGGTCAAGGGACTTTTTCCGCCAATTGAAATGCGGCCACTGGTGGGCGCCGTGGTTCCGGCGAGGACGCCGGGCGCCATCACGAGCACGTTGTCAGGACCCAGCGCATCACAGGCCGGGTCGCATTGGTCCCGCAGAAGTCGAGCCGATAGGGACCGCCCTCCGAGCATCCGCCAATCTTCGGGAAAAGGTTCGGTCGAAACAGTCTGCGTCGTCATATCGACGTAAACGAGGTGATCCCCTTCGTATGCGGGCATGTTGTTCCTCTCCTTGCTGGCTCTCCTCTGCGGGGGAGCCACAGTACGGCGTTTTGCCGGTGTATGAATATAGTACGGAGGGCGGATTCAGCCCCCCGCAATTGCAGCCAGCACTTCAAGACGGTCTGAATCACCCAAGGGGGTGTCGAGAGCGTCGGCCGGAATGGGTTCCTCATTGATGAAGAGTTTGACAAAACGATGCTGGCGGCCCTGGGCATCCAGGATGAGATCTTGGAAACCCGGATGCTCGCTTTCCACCGCTTTAAGGGCGGCGCGAACGCTTTCGGCCTTCACCTCGATCTGAGCCAGGCCCTGGGTCGGGCCCCGATAGGCCTCAGGCACAATGATGAGCGGCACGAATCCCTCCTGGCTGATTGTACGAGATCGCCGCCCACTCTAAGCGGCGCTCGGCAGGATCCCCCATCTTAGATCCGGGTGCCCCGGCGGGCCAGACCCTCATTCGCCGGGGACTATCACCCGGATCCGCCCACCTCCAAGGGTGGGGGCGGCCGAGGCGGCACCCCTTTGGCCGCAGAAGGATCTTCCGGGGCCACATCCCGTTCGAGATCACCCTGAAGATGCGGGCTGGACGCTCGGTAGGAAATCCGAACCGCCACCTTCACGAGCTGACCCGGCTCCAGAGTCTGGCCGGGTCGAATTCCATTGTGTACCGCCGTCTCGATCGGATCCCAGGTATTCCCGGTCCGGTGGCTCAGCGACTCGAGAGTTTCACCGGGCAAGCTCTCGATGACCTCGATTCGGATTTCACTCATCGATGTGCGTTCGTCGGCTGTGAGTGAACGGAAGCTGCGCGGAAAGGTGCGGAAGGTTCCGGCGTAGCGCTCGAAGTCTCCGCGGAGAACCGTTCCGCTCAATCGATAAATCATGCCGCGGTCACTGATCCAGTAGACCTCCGCCAAGGTTTGACCCGCCAGGGTCGGGACGCGGCCGCGCACGCGGTAGCCCTCTCGGCCCCCGATGCGGACAGGACCGGCGTGTGGACCAGCCACCGCCGCGTCGCCCCCCCAAGCGTGGGCGGCCGCAGCCGGGTCGTCTCCTTCGCCGTGAAGTTCAAGGGTCAAGATCGCATCACGGGCCGGAGAAAGGGCATAGACAGCGGGTCGTGTGTTGACGACTTCCCACCCAGCGGGAAAGCGAACGGAGAAATCGAGATCGGGATGAAGAAAACGCTCGCCCTCCACGATTCCCTCCGAGGCGGGAGGGCCCACGGAAAGGCCGGTCACCCGATTCAGGAAGTCCTGGCGACTCTCGGCCACGGCAAAGTGAGACTCGAAACGGCGCACTTCGGCAGACGTCGCGGCCTCAGCCGCCCGCTCTCGAGCCGCGGGGTGCGTGTCGAAGTAACCCGTTTCGCGAGAAAAGCCTCTCTCCATTCTTTCGCTGGCGTCCAGACTGCGGAGCAACCTCGCCATGCCGGATGGATCAATGCCCGTCGCCACCGCCAGGTCCTGCCCGATCTCATCGGCTTCACTTTCCTGCTGACGCGAAAAACCGTGGAGTCCGGGATTGCCCACCGGACCCCCATTCCCATTGCTGCGCGCACCTCCGACCGACGCCCCAATCATCCCGACCGTATTCAGAACGGTCATTACCTTCATGAGCGCATCGCGCTGGGCAGCGTGCCGAGCGGCCACATGACCAATTTCGTGACCCAAGACATTGGCCAACTCAGACTCGTCGTTGAGCAGGAGGAGAAGACCTCGGGAGATGTAGATATTCCCGCCTGGAAGCGCAAAAGCGTTGGGCTCATCCATGGCGACTACATGAAATCGATAGCGTACGCCTTGGCGAGGTGAATTCTTTGCCAAGGCCTGGCCGATCTCATTCACATACGCAGTCAGAGCGGGATCTTCGACCAGCCCAATTTGCTCAGCGACCTGAGTCGCCGCCTGCTCGTCGATCTTTTTTTCCTGGTCCTCGGACATGAAGACCAGTTGACGCTGACCGCTGACAGGGTTCACCGCGCAACCAAGCACAACCAGCAGCGCGGTGATCACCAGCCCCCCAAGCCTTCTCAACCCGGCCGGCGGGTCAGGCGCATGGCCAAACGGTCTCCCCCGCCAAGCGGCCATCACCGGATGTAACGAGCCTGGGCGGGAATCTTCAAGAACGCGTCGTCGGGAAGCTCGAAACAACCTGGAAAGCCACGATCCGATTCCGGGGGAGACGGAATCCACGCCGTGAGGCAACCGGAACGACCTCGCCCGTTGTGGACGCACCCGGTGTCCAAACCTCTTAAGCCCCGCGCAACATGCAGCCCTTGCAAAGCCCAATGCCCGTACACAACCCCATAGTCGTGTTCCGCTTTCAACCAGGGTTCGTGCCAGGGAACCCCCTCTCCATTGGGGACAGAACTCGACCACGTGCCTGGCTTCACGCTTCGAGCCGAAACCATTCGTCCCAGGACATCTCTCACCGAGTCCGGCTCAGCCTCCGTGGGGTCCTGAGCCAGCAAACAACGGGTCGCTTCCCAATCCCCCCCTCCGAGTTCTCTTTCGATGCGGGCCGCTTCGCACGCCACTTGATCGAAATTCCAATCTGGGTGAACCGATGCGTGAACCATCACAAAGGGTTGGCCATACAGATCGGCCCCGATTGCAATCGAGCGAGTGCGTAGCCAGTCCACCCAGCTCTTCCAATCCGATGAGTCGAGGACATCCCCAAAAGTGTCCCGCTCCCCAAGCGCTCGCAACTCCAGCGCCACCATCAAGAGGTGAAGCTCGTGATTGCCGAGCACGATCACGGCACGCCCTTCGTCCCACAGGCGGTGAACCCGCTCAAGCACTCGCAAGGATCCTGGACCACGATTGACCAAGTCTCCGACCGAGTGCAGCACGAAACCCTCCCGGCCAAAGCGGTTCTCAAGCTGCGACAGCAACGCGTCCAATTCAGCGTCACAGCCCTGGACATCTCCGATGAAAACCGGTCGCCGCTCGTCAACGCTGCGACCGGAGCGGCGCCCTTTCCGACCTCGGCTACTCCCACTCAATGCCCGGCTTCCCCCCCAATGACCCGAGACGATCGAGCACTTTCCCTACTTCTCGGGGTCCTGATCAGGGGACGGTACACTCGCGGGATCGAGCCACGCCAGGGTCGCCCCCCACCCCCCTCGTCGCGGGGGGGCTTCTTCGACCCGCCGCACGCGGGGATCGCCTTCAAGCCATTGATGGACGCGGGCCCGCTGCACACCCTTGCCTCGGCCGTGGATGAGTCGGACCTCCACAAAGCCCCGCTCAAGGGCCGCATCGAGATAGGCATCGACGACATCCAAAATTTCCCGGGGACGAAAGCCATGAAGATCGATTGATTCCTCGATCGGCACCACAAAGATCGGATCCTCATCAGTTTCCGGAATCGGGTCATCCTCGCTTTGACTCATCGGAGTCAGAGTAGCGAGGCCCCGACCATCACCCCCTGACTCAACCAAGGCCCAGAACCGCCCGCGGGCGGTGATTCGCCGAAACGCCCCCGCCGGGATTGGCCGAGAACGTGGTGCGACCCGATGCTCAAATCGGGCTACCCTCCGGCGGCTGTCGCGATTGACGGGCGAAGCAGGCCGGTCTTTGGCGCCGGCTTTTCAACCGCAGCCAGTCACCAACGAGCTTTCCTTATTCTTTTTTTTCCGGGATCGAACCTTCTCTAAAACCTTCTTGCGAGGCCTTCGTTGAGCCGCGCCAGGTCGACGCCAAGACCGGGGGATGGATGGGACGCCGCATCATCGTCTGCGATGGAGCCGAGAAGGCGAGACTGTGGGCCCAGATTGGGGCCGCAGCCGACGAGGAGCTCACTTGGGTTCCGCGAGAGGATGAGTCCCGCGCCCGGCCCCCGGGCTTTCGGGCCCTGCAAGGCGGGCTGTGCGAAGAAGCCTTTCAGAAGCTCGGTCCCAAGCCGGCGGATGACTTTGCGCTGGCCAGCGACGACGGCCCTTGGGTTCGCGCGGCAGTTCGCGAATTAGGCAAGGTCGTTCCCGATGCGCCGATCCTTGTCCTCACCGATGCGCTTGAAACAGAAGACCTTCCGGATCACGCCTGCCTTCGAAAAGCCGGGCTGAAGACGCTCATCCGAGATGACATCGATGATGAATTCGATCATCTCGCCAACCTGCTGAAAGTGGTCCAGATTCGCGAACTCTTCGAATCGCGCGAAAAAGTGGGCATCCTGCTGCAACCGGACCCCGACCCCGATGGCATTGCGTGCGGCTACGCTCTGCGATCCGTACTCGGACGTCGCAAACGAACAACGGCCCCGCTCATTTCCTTTGGCGAAGTCCAGCGGCCTGAAAACCGAGCCCTCTGTGAAGCCCTGGGCATCGAGGTGCGGGTGATCGAGCCGGCGGAGTTAGACGAGATGGATGGTCTCGTCCTCGTTGACGTTCAGCCCAATGTATTTGGAGAGAACCCCCCGCCCCGAGTCCTGTCGGTCGACGCGGTCATCGACCATCACCCGGAACGCAGTGGCTACGATGCCGTAATTCGGGACGTTCGACCCGACTACGGCGCGACTTCGACCATTCTGACCGAGTACCTCCGGGCCGCCAACATCGACCCAGGCCCCCGTCTGGCGACGGCTTTAATCTACGGCATCAAGAGTGACACACAATATTTGGGACGCGAAACCAGCCGAAAGGACATGCTGTCCTTCGCCTACCTTCATGCGCATCACAGCCCCGCCTTACTGCGCCGCATCGAACGACCTGCCCTACCGATGGACGGGCTTCGCGCCCTTGGGCGAGCTCTCGCCAAGGCCGAGGTCCGGGACGGAATCAACCTGCTTGTCCTCGGACGCGTGCGGGAAGATGTCATTCCCCAGGTGGCGGACATGGCGCTTCAAGCAGAAGGGGCAGAGTGGGCCGTGGCGGTGGGCCAAGTGGGTGGAGATCTGGTCTTTTCCGTCCGCAACGTCGGCTATGTCCGCGCGGCAGGAGACGTCGTTCGGGCCGTTGTAGAAGGCTTGGGCGTGGGCGGCGGCCACCGGTCAATGGCCAAGGGAATCATCCCTCTTCGCGCTTTTCGAGAGGTCTACGGTCGCGCCGATCGGGATCAGGTCCACAGTGCGCTCTTCGATGCCTTCACACGCGCCATCCGAAGGGAGGAGAACTGACCGTGCCGCGAGCCCAGAAGCTCAACGATGAAGAAGTTCATCGCCAACTCGCGGCGCTTCCAAAATGGACCCTCGACGCCGGCAAGTTGTACCGCCTCTTCGTCTTCGACGACTTCAACGAAGCATTTGGCTTCATGACTCGCTCGGCTCTCGTCGCCGAAACGCTGAACCATCACCCAGAGTGGTTCAACGTCTACAACCGAGTTGAGGTTCGCCTCACCACTCACGATGCCGGCGGCCTCTCGGGCTTGGATTTCGAACTGGCCGCAAAAATGGAAACACTTTCGGGGACAGCAAGTGAAGGAATCGGACTCAGCTCAAACTGAGCATGTCGTGCGCTCCAGTCAACTTCTGCTGAATCGGAATCCCAAACGGACAAGTTCCGGTGCAAGGCGCTGAGCAACCCGTGCACGCCGCGGCATTTTTTTGCAGCTGGGCGTAAAGCTCGATGGCTTGGCGCTCGCTGCGGTAGTCCTCAAAATACATGCGCTGACGCAACACATCGTTGATGGGTACCCCTTCGGGACAACTGTCTAGGCAAGCGCCGCAATGGGGCGAGCAATATTCGCCGGAAGAAAGTCGGTCGTATTTTTCCAACAGGGCCAGATCTTCCGGTTCGACTCGCTGCCCGGAAGCCGCCAGGTATTCGTCGACATGCTGCATCTCGAAGAACGAAATCACCGCGCAGGAAACGTTGGGGTCACTGTGCACCCACTTGAGCGCCGCCTGTGCATAACTGTCGGACTCGTCTTGAAAGCCCTCAAGACCATGATGCTTCGCTCCTTTGAGCGTCTTCATGGCGACCACACCCATGTCCTGCTCTGATTGGGCTCGCTCAACGATGGTCGCGATTTCGGGCCAGATCCCATGGTGGTAGGCCAGCATCATGACATCGAACTTCCCCGAATCGATCGCGGCGTTGGCCACTTCGACCAATTTGGGGGTGTGACTCGAAAAACCCAGAAAGCGGACCCGGCCTTCGGCCTTGAGCTGGGCGAAAGCTTCGTGAACGTTCGGATCAAGGAGACGGTCGGTTTCATCGCAAGAGTGCACATGAACCAAGTCGACATATTCGACCCCGAGTCGTCCCAAGCTCTCATAGACCACCTCTTTGTAACGCTCGACTGGCGTGCCCGCCGGAAGGTGGCCTGTAGGCGTACACCACTTCGTTGCCAAAAAGAAAGACTCTCTGGGGAAACCGGCAATCGCTTCGCCCACAATTTGTTCGCTTCCGGAAGCCGAGTAGTCGGGAGAGGTGTCGATATAGTTGACGCCGCGCTCCAAAGCAGTGCGGACAATGGCTGCGCCCTTTTCTCCCCGCAGAGGACCGGTTCCCACCACCGTGTCTGACACCGGCCACTCCGTACGGCCCAGACGGCCATAACTTTGTACCCGGCTGCCTTTCCAATCCTCTTTCCACTCAGGATGGGTTTTGGCGACCTTCCCTCCAAAGATTTGACCGAGAGGCGCGTTCCAGCCCCGGCCGCCCTCTCCAACACCATAGAGCCAGCGAGCCGCCATCCCCGCGCTTCCGGCCCCCAAAGCACCCAACGCTGCACCACCTCCGGCCACGGTCCCGGTCAAAAAGGTTCGGCGCTGCGGGTCGATTCCAGCCACTTGAGCCCGACGGCTGCGTCGAACTAACCAAAAGGTCAGCGCGGCAAGTACCAGCAACATGCCCAGCGCCAGGACAAGTCCGGCCAGGGCGACTTCGATGTTCGGAAAAATCACACCGCCGATCTGCTGCAGGGTTTCTCCCAGAGGAAAAGCGCTGGGGTCAAGCCCGATCGATGCGCGCCAGGCGTAGTAACCGCTCCAAAAGAAACCCACGACGAGTGAAAAGAAGAGGGCGATCAGGGCGACGAATCCGGGACGGGACTTCATGGCAAGGCCTCCTGAAAAATCCGGAATCGGGTGCGCCTGTGAGGACGCCCGCGATAAGAACGCTGGATTATGGCACCCAACTGGCTTGACGTCACACTTTGCGAGCGGCCTTTGATATGCTGCCTGCGCATGCCGAACCTCTGCCTTTCAGAAATCAGTGAACTGAGCGAGCACGTCGGTGAAGCGCTCGGCCACAGCCGATGGATTCAGATCGATCAAGCGCGGATCGATGCGTTTGCCGAGGCGACCGGGGACCGCCAGTGGATTCATGTGGACCCCGCTCGTGCCAGAGAAGAGTCACCCTTTGGCGGCACCATCGCCCACGGGTATCTCACACTCGCCGTTGTTCCGTCATTGCTGGACGAGTTGATCGAGGTCAAGGAATGCTCTCGCGTCGTCAACTACGGAATCGACAAGATGAGGCTCAAAGAGGCCGTGCGTTCGGGAAGTCGAATTCGAATCCACGCGCAGATCATCAACGTTCGACTATTCGGCGGTGGCGATGCCCGCGTGACATTCAAGGTCAAGTGGGAAATCGAAGGCAGCGAAAGACCGGCCTGCCTCGCCGAAGCCGTGCTGATTTACTACCGCTGACCGTCTACGTCCACCCCGTCGACTTCCGCTTAACTTAAGAGAAACGGTCGAACGATCGAGAGGAATTCTTCCAGCTGGTCGTGGTGAACCCAATGGCCGGCCTCTTCCACGTTGACGGATCGAGCGTTCTGAAAGGGCTCGATCCGGCCATCCTCGGTGGGATCGCTGGCCCAGCTCTCGGTGCCCCGCATCAAGAGAGTGGGACACTCTATCCGAGACCAAAGAAGCTGACGCTCTTCTGGGTCCCAACTTTGGGGATAGAAGACCCTCGCGTAGTTATCGAATTTCCAGGAGAAGGTGCCGTCTTCATTCCGGGCGACACCATGGACGGTGAGATGTCGCGATTGTTCGGGAGACAGGTGCGGGTTTTCTTCCTGCATGCGGGCCGCCGCCGCATCAATCGTTGGGTAACGGCGCGGGCTCCTCGAAGACAAACCTCGAACATCCCGAATCCACTCGTCGACGCGGTCCCAGATCGGAACATTCCGGTATTTCTCGATCATCTCAGGAGGTGGGCCCAATCCCTCAACGGCCACCAATTTTTCAACGCGGTTGGGGTAAATAGAGGTGTACTGCAGGGCAACCGCTCCACCCATCGAATGGGAAACAATCTTCAACGGATGAAGACCCAGCGTCTCGATGAGTTGAGCGATGTCGAGCACAAACTCATGCAGCGTGTAATGACCGCCGATTGCCCAAGCGCTGTCTCCATGGCCTCGCAGATCAGGTGCGATGACGTGATATTCATCGCGAAGCGCCCGCGCTACCCAATCCCAACTTCGGGCGTGGTCCTTACCACCGTGGATCAGCAGCAGAGGGGGAGCCGATTCGTTCCCCCAATCGACATAATGAAGCTTGAGCCTCTGAGAAACGTAGTAGCTAGAAGACGGGCCGATGATTTCGGGAGAAGTCGATTCGCTCATGATTCAAGTCTATCCGCGAATCTCTTGGGCAGCCCCAGGCGAGCACCCAGGAAAGCAACAGAAACCGGGGAAGTGGGGCGGGCGAGGGACCGGGCCGCTTCGGAACCCGGCGACGCCGCTCACAGGGGCCGGTCAGGCCGGGGCGTCCTCGGAAACGGCGGCCTTCACGTTTTCGGCGCGGGCTCCGCGCGGGCCTTCCTGGACGACGTACTCGACGGCATCCCCCTCATTCAAGCCGTCGTATTCTGCAGCGTTCAGGCCGGAGCGATGGAAAAAAACCTCTTTGCCATCCTCGCCTCGGATGAAGCCAAAGCCCCGATCCCGAACCATTTTCTTGATCTTGCCTCGACACTTGGGGCCGGCAGGGGCCTGAGTGGCCGGGGCGGCTCGGCGCTTCCCTTTGCCCTTTCCGCCTCGGCGGCCTCCCACCCCTCGAAATCGCTCGCTCGAGACGAATTCGGCCTGAAACAAAGCGAGGGCCACCGTCAGATCCTGAAGACCGGACTGCTCTGGCGAAAGCAAAACTTCATCGTCTTCGTGGTCGACGACGCTATAACGGAAGCCCGTGGCTTTGTGGGTAACCATCAAGCCGGGCTCGATCTCGTCCATGGGCAGCATGAAGGTTCACCTCGTCCGTTTAAATCAAAGCGCTCAAGGCTCTCACCGTTGGCAGCCTACGAAAAGGCGCCGCAGCATCGGATGCAATCGGGCGGGGGGCGCTTGAAAACCTGCGGCGGCGCAGGGTAGGAAATGAGCCGGGCCGGGTCAATTAGCAGGAGGTGAGGGGTCGATGAGGGTCACGAGGCGGTTCCGGGAAGGTATTTGGGCGGGCCTCGGCGCCGTGAAGAGCCTTTGGGCAGGCGGGGGCCCTGCTGTCTCTCTTCTTCTTTTGCTCATGGTTTGGACGAGCACGGCCCTGATCGGAACCAGCGCGTGCTCACCCCCCGCCAAAACTCTAACCGTCGCCACATCCGGGGACTACGCACCCTTCAGCCACCTCACGAACAACACCGAGGGGCCGCCCGAGGGGTATGGGCCTGATTTGATTCGGGCTTACGCCTCGGACCGGGGACTCGCCATTCGATTCGTTCCGTTCCGCTGGCCTTCTCTCCTCGAAGATCTTCGGCAGGAACGCTTCGATGTCGCTGTCGGCGGGATCACGATCCGTCCGGAGCGAATTCTGGCCGGGCGCTTCTCCGTGCCCGTGGCCCAGAGCGGAGCGGTGGTCTTGGTGAACAATGAGAGCCCCTGGCAAGACCTTGCTGACCTCAACCAACCCACCGTGCGGATTGCGGTCAACCGCGGGGGGCATCTTGAACGGGTGACTCGAGCCCGTTTCCCTCGCGCCCGGGTTCTCACTCTCGAAGACAATGGGCGAGTGCTCGATGAACTCATTTCCGATCGCGCCGAAGCCGTTGTGACCGACACCCTCGAGGCGCCTCTCTGGCAGATCAAAGCCCCGAAGACCCGTGCCCTGGGACCTTTCACCCAAGACCGAAAAGCCTTTCTTCTTCCCCCGGGCGAGACTGCGCTGGCCACCGATCTCGATGCCTGGTTGATGGCTCGAGCGGAGGCGGGCGAACTCGCCGAATGGCGAGCCCGTTCGCTCGGCCCGCAGCACGCCCAACCCGAGCCAGCCCTCCCGCTACCCGCGCTGTTGGCCGCTCTAGATGCCCGGCTGTCTCTGATGCCCGCGGTCGCCGAAGCCAAGCGTCGCTCCGGCGCGCCGGTAGAAGCCCCAGAACGCGAGCAAAGGGTTCTGGCAGCAGCGATCGAAAGCATCCAACCGAATCGTGCGGCCAGGCTAGCCGAGAACCCAACCGCTCCCACCCTTGAGCGAGAGGAAGAGCGGCGAGAAGCTCTACTGCTTCTGTTTCGTGCGCAGATTGAGGCCGCCAAAGCGGTTCAACGTGCCACCCTCGCCGAACCCCCGTCCGAAGAGTTCGAGGGCGAACCGCCGGATCTCGATCAGGTTCTTCGCCCCGCTCTTTTACGCATCGGCCAACAAATCAGCCAACGGGTTGTCGCCCTTCCCGGCCACATTGATCCACAGACGGTTCGAAGCGCCACCCAAGAGACCCTTTCTCCCTATGGGCTGAAAGACCGTTTGATCGAGGATCTCATTGTGGGAATCTTGGCGGTTGCGCGTTCCAACCAACCGCCTCAGCTTCAATAGAATAGGCTCCGTGTGCGATGCCGCGGCTGGGCTTTGATCCGCGGTGACTGACCTCGGTTCCAAAGAATCGTGTCAAGTTGTTGCGCCGTGAGGGCCAAAACGTCCGAGCGCGCCGCTTCCTCTTGAAGCTGCCTTACCATTCGCTCGACCGCGTGAAGAGCGACCCCTCGGATTTCGACCTCTTCGGGAGCTCCCGCTTCAATGAGCTCTCCGGCTTGAATCCGTTCCAATAAGCTGGGGGTATAACGGAGCACGCCTTCAACGCGAAGGACATGGGGGACAAGGTTGTCGGCAAATAGAGTCAGTCGATCCAGATCGCAAAAATGACCCGGCCCCTGTCCCTCGAAAGCCAGGGCGAGGTCCGAGCATGTGATCTGCGCTCTTTTATAAAAAGGGACCCGCAAACCACCGTATTGCGCTTCATCGCGATACATCGGCATCTCGGCCAACAACGCGATCATCTTTTCGACCTCCCCACCGGCCTCGGTCACCAAGGCGGCGAAGTCGCCCTGAAAGCGGGACTCGAGAAGATCGCCGAGCTGTTGCCAGGCCCTTGCAAAGTGACCCATTAAGGTGTCGATTGGCGGCGTGAGGGATTGACCCAAAATCGCGGCGCACTCCCGTGCAGAAATTCGACGGAGGATCGAGGGCTTAAGAGGACCATGGGCTTCAAAATGTTCGCGGAGAGCCTGGGCCAGAGTCAAATAACCCGAGCAACCCGGGCGTTTCGCAAGATAGGGAAACCAGCCCGAGCCAAAGTTGACGGCATCCAATGTCATCACGTAGGCAAGAGTTTCTTCGGACGATCCGACCCGGTGATGCGCTGGATCTAAGAGATCTTGATTCGGAGCCTGGTGACCCAGTTCGAGGGCCAACTCCTTTAATCGATCCTCGGCGATTTCCACGTACCGAGCTCGGGCCACAACTTCCGCGCAGGCGGTCCTCAGCGTATCAAGTCGGAACATTTAACCCGAAGCCTCTTCCGGAATGCCCCACGCCGGACCCGGCGGCTGAACCAAGCCCGCAATGCGCAGGGCACCGGGGCAGATCTCCCACCGAATTGGCAACAGACCCAGTGGCTCGCCATCGGCCTCGCAGCGCGCTGGCCCGCCCCCGAGCCACTTCGCCTCAATGCATCGCCCCCGATACCTATGCACCTCGGGATATCGAAGGTGGGTTCCCTGATATAAAGAAGGAAAGCGGCTTAACAGCTTGGCGCGACCCAGAGCGCTCACCACGATCAGATCAAACTGGCCATCGTTCAAAACGGCTTCGGGCGCGATTCGCATGCCGCTCCCGAAATAGCGGCCGTTGCCGCAGACAACAAGGGAAATTCCGCCTTCGTGTACAACCTCGCCGTCTACCCGCAGCTCGACCTCCGGCGTCCCACCCCGGACGATCGCTCGGACGGTGCCAAGGGCAAAAGCCGTCCTGGGCCCGAAGCGCTTGCCGGCCCGACGCACCAATTCCACCGTCATGCCGCTGAGACCAAATCCCGACTCGTTGACGAAGTAGCGCCTTTGTTCGCCACCTTGATCGGTGTGACGTACCAAACAGCCCGCATCAATGAGGCGAGACTCTCCACTCCGCAGTTGCGCAATCGCCTGCTCGACCGGCTCCGGAACACCTACCGAACGCGCGAAGTCACAGCCCGAGCCAAGCGGAATCAACCCAATCTCAACCTCGCTCCCCAAGCCAGCCTCGAGCACACCGGTGGCCACCTCAGAAAGCGTGCCGTCGCCTCCGCCCACCAGAAGCCGCTCGAAGCCAGACCGAGACGCTTCTCGGGCCAGACGGACGGCGTCCAGCGGCGCCCGAGTGCGCACGACCTCCATTTCGCCGAGGGCTTCACGCAGCGAAGCCGCAAGGCGACCAAAGCGATCGGACCCTCGGCGTGAGGCCGGGTTGAGGATAAAAAGCGTACGGACAGTCACCTGCGCATTCTAGTCTCTTCATCGCCTCAAGCACCGCCCAACCACTGAACGGTCGAGGAAGAACCCTTGATCCCGCATCTGGCCAAGTCATTCCGAAATGGCTAAATCCTGCCCATCATTTTGAACGAGGAGACCTCGATGCGTACGATGATCGCCCTTTTGGCCAGCGGATTCGCTTGGCTGAGCATCGGCTGTTTTGGGCCCACGATGACTGTAGATGGGCGCACCGCCCTCGAACAAGAACTAACCCGCCTGGCCATTCAAGGCGCCATCCGAAACCTACCGGTCCACCAAGATGCCTTGTCGGGAACATGGCGGCTCAGCATTACTGCCCCCAATGCCAAAGACGTCAGCTGGATTCAGAGCTGTCTTGAGCTGGCCCTTCAGCAAGCCGGTGTCAGGCTTTCCCATGATCCAGCCGCGGATGTCCCTGAGATTGAAGCCCGTGTTCTGATGGCTGGCAGCGACATCGATAATTTTGCCGTCGGGGTGCCGGCGTCCCTAGTGGGTGGACGCCAAACCCTCAGCTTCTATCAATCCATCAGCGAATATGGACGGGCGGCCATCAGTCTCGTCTTTTGGAATCCAGGAGAAGAAGCCCCGCACGTGACGCCCGAAATCAATCATCGCGTTCACTACACGACCCAGTACTTCCTCACCATTTTTGGCCCCATTAGTGGAAACGACATCGAAGAGCGAACTTGGGGCCGGTTCCTTGATGTCGGCGCCGATTCCTTCATGCAGGCCAAACGACGGGGCCAGTGGATCATTCCCGGTGGCGAACCACCGCCCATTCAGCGAACCAGCGGGCGGCACTAATCGCTCGAGTAGGTGTACTCGATGTCCCCGAACGCGTTCGCGGGAAAGACGTAAAAGAGTCGCAACACCTCGTCTGCCGTATTGATTGCGGTGTGCTGCGAGCCACCCGGAATGAAAACCGCACTTCCTGGGCGAAGCGGGTACCTGACGCCATCGATGTACACCTCGCCGCAGCCGGCCACGACGTAATAAACCTCGGGCTCTGGGTGATGATGAGGCTGAATCGGTCCTGACGCACCAGGGGCCACTTCGGCGATGCCCGCGGTCAACGCTGTCGAAGGCGTTCGATCTCCGCTGACCAGAGTCCGCCAGGTGACCCGCCCCGGCCCGAGGGCTTCGCTGCTTTCCTCTGGGCAGTCTTCTTCGTGAACAACCCAAGGCTTGCCAGTGGGTGGATTCATTGCCAACCCTCGATTTGGTTTTTCCTGACCGGGCGAAGTCGGCTACAGGAACGCGATCATTGTTTGCGAATGCCGAGGGCAAACTCGGCGATCAATCGGTTGTGAAGCTCGCTGGTGCCTTCTCCAAATTCAAGAGACTTGGCCTCAAGTAGGAGACGCCCAATTTCGTACTCCTGGGTGCACGAATAGCCTCCGAAGACCTGCATGCCGTCCAGCGCGTTTTGCACGGCGGCCTGGCTGGCACAGAGTTTGGCCATACTGCTTTCTAGGGATGCTCTTTGGACACCGGCGTCTTTCATGCGGCCCAGTCGATAGACAAGCAGGCGTGCCTGCTCGGTTCGACAAACCATGTCGGCTATTTTTTGTTGGATCATTTGGAATTCGCCGATCTTGCTTCCAAAGGCTTCCCGTTCCATCGCGTAGGGAGCGGCCAGATCCAAGCAGCGCTGGGCTTGACCCACGCAGCGAGCCGCCACAGAAAAGCGTCCCGTATCGAGGGCCGAACCAAGAACCGGAAAGCCCCGCCCCGGTTCACCGAGAACAGCCTCTTCGGGGATCACAGCACCATCAAAGTGCACTTCAGCGAGGTTGTCACGCTTCAGCGTGCGCATCGGAAAATGCCCGATGTGCAGACCTTCGATCTCTCTCGGATCAAACACAAAGGCGGTGACCCCCTTATGCTTCTTCGAGCGGTCCACGCTGGCCACCAGAAAGAATAGACCCGCGTGGGCCGCATGCGAGATGAACACCTTGGTCCCGTCGATCTTCCAACCGCCATCGACCTTCGTGGCGGTGGTCTGCATGTTTCCCAAGTCGGTGCCTCCACCCGGTTCAGTGAGGCAGGCCGAACAGATCAACTCTCCCCGGGCAATACCCGGCAGAAAGCGTTGCTTCTGCTCCTCGCTCCCGGAGCTCAGGATCGCGCCCGCGACCAGAGAATTCGCAACCGAGATGACCGACGCCACCACCCAATCGACCCGGGCGATCTCCTCGCAAATGATCCCGTAGGTCATGACGTCACTGAAGGTCCCCCCGTATTCCTCGGGAATCATCGGACCCAGCAGCCCCATCGCGGGAAGCTTCTCAATCAGTTCAAGGGGGTATCGAGCCTCCTCTTCGTAGCGCTCCACGTGGGGCAGGATCTCCTTCTCGGCGAACTCGCGGACGGTTCTCCGGACCTCGCGCTGCTCGTCGGTCAGATCGAAATCGGCCATGCGCTCCAGAGAGGGGTTCGTCATCGGTGCTCCTTCAGGCCCGGAGAAGGGCCGCTCAACGGTTGGAGGGCAAACATGCCCCCGATGCGGGAGGATAGCCCCCTGAATCCGCCGAGAGGAGGCCCGGCCTCGACAGTCCGCGAGGGCTCACGTATGCTGCGGCGCCCACGAAAGGACGTTCCCGTGAAAAAAGGCACCAACAATCGCAATCGCGGCCGCTCCTCCCGCCACCGCGCGAAGCTCAAGCAGAAGCACCGCCGAGCCCGCCGACGCAATACCGGCGGCACCCGCTCGACCTACCGCTAGGCCCGATAAAACGCTCCGACCCTTGCTCGGTTGAGCGATTACGCGCTAACGGCCTCACCCAGCTCCGAGATCGCCTGATCGACCGCGGCATCCACAGCGCGCTCCCAGGTACCGGCATCGGTCGCGCCTTGGGCTGCAGCCGGAAACGAAATGGCGCGGGACGAATTGACCAATCCGCCCTCAAGACCACGGGGGCCCCGAACGAAGGACCGAACCGCCGCTGAAGCATCCGCACCCTGTCGACCGTAGCCCGGAATCAGGAAAAGCGAGCGGGGAGCGAGATCGCGAAGGTGCTCGGCCTGCTCGGGGTAGGTGGCACCGACCACGAGCCCCAAGGCGGACCACCCGGTTGAGGGACCCACCAACCGGTCGCCGAGTTCTGCGAGTCGTCGTGTCACCGCCTCGTGAACCAGGCCATCTTTCAATTCAAGATCCTGCAAATCCCCCGAACCCGGGTTGCTGGTCTTGGCCAAAACAAAGAGACCTCTGCCGAAGGTGCGCGCGCGAGAGACGAACGGCTCAAGGCTATCCCGGCCGAGATAAGGAGAGAGGGTGATCGCGTCCACCTCACAGGCCGAATCCGGCTCAAGGTAAGCACGCGCGTAGCCGTCCGCCGTCGAACCGATGTCGCCTCTTTTCGCATCCAGCAGGACAATCAGTTCCCGCTCCCGGGCCGCAGCGACGATGCGTTCTAGACTGGCCACCCCCGCCGCACCCAGCTGCTCGAAAAAAGCGATTTGGGGTTTGAGAACGGCGGCTCGGCCGGCCACGCGATCGAGGAAGGCCATTCCCAGGCTCTCCACAGCTTCGACGGTGGCTGGGTCGCCGGGACGCATTTTCCCTTGGCGGAAAATCGGGGGGATCAAATCCAAGTGCGGATCGAGGCCCACGCAAAGGGGGTGCCCCAGCGCCCGCAGACGAACCATCAGCGTGTCGGCAAAGTGCATGCCGCCTCCTCACGCAACACATTAGCACCCGGAGACCCGCTCTCCTCCTGCTAGTTTCCCCGCGTGTCCTTTGACTACGCGCTCGAAGCAACCTCCGGCCATGCCCGCGCCGGGCGGTTCAACACGCCCCATGGCCCGATCCAGACACCGACCTTCATGCCCGTCGGCACCCACGGTGCCCTCAAGGCGATGACCCCGGACCAAGTGCAGGCCACGGGTGCACAGGTCGTTCTGGCCAATACGTATCATCTTGCCCTGCGCCCCGGCGAGGGATTGGTCGAAAAGCTGGGTGGGTTGCATGCCTTCATGCAGTGGCCCGGGCCGATTCTGACAGACAGCGGGGGATTTCAGGTCTTTTCGCTTCCCAGCGCTCAGATCAATGATCGCGGCGTTCGATTCACCAACGAAGTCAACGGCGACACCATGGACCTCACTCCCGAACGGGCCATGGCGATCCAAAATGCCTTGGGGGCCGACATCATCATGGCCTTCGACGAATGCACCCCTTACCCGGCGACCCGGAAATTGGCCGCCACAGGCGTTCGCCGAACATTGATGTGGATGGAGCGATGCCTGGCCGCTCATCAGCGCGCAGACCAGGCGCTTTTCCCGATCGTCCAGGGAAGCACCTTTCCCGAACTGCGGGAGGAGTGTGCAAAAGAGCTGGTTTCAATGGACAGCCCGGGTTACGCGATTGGGGGCGTTTCGGTCGGAGAAGGCCACGAGCTTCTGTGTGAAGTGACTCGCCACGCTGCGCCTCTCCTTCCGCAGGACAAGCCGCGCTATTTGATGGGTGTCGGGCTTCCTGAAGACCTGATCGCTTGCGTAGGCTTCGGGATCGACATGTTCGACTGTGTCATTCCCACTCGATACGCGCGAAGCGCAACGGTCTTCACGCGCAGGGGTCGCATTCGTTTGACACATCGTCGCTATCGTCGCGACACCTACCCGATCGATCCTTCATGTGAATGCTATGCGTGCCAGGACGGTCGATTCTCCCGGGCCTATCTCCATCACCTCTTCAACGCGAACGAAGTCCTTTCAGCCATTCTCTGCTCGATTCACAACGTGCATTTCTACACTCAGCTGATGACCTCGGCCCGAAACGCCGTTCTCGCGGGCCGCTATCCAGAATTCGCCGCCCAATTTCTCGACGACTACCAGCGAGATTCGAAGAATCGTTCGAATTCAAAAGGACGCTAGGACCCTCGATCGCTAGGCTAAAATCGCCCGGGGCCCCTTGGGGAGTGGCGCAATCCGTGCAACAGGGCACTCTTCCGACCCCATGGCGCTTACCTGCGGAATCGTTGGCCTTCCGAATGTCGGAAAGAGCACTCTCTTTAATGCCCTGACTACGGCAGGCATCCAGGCGGAGAACTATCCGTTCTGCACCATTGAGCCGAATACCGGTGTTGTCACGGTCCCCGACCGCAGACTGGCTCAACTCGATGCCATCGTGCACAGCGCCCAGGTCATTCCCACGACGGTCGAATTCGTCGACATCGCAGGCCTTGTCAAAGGGGCCAGCCAAGGGGAAGGCCTCGGCAACCGTTTTCTCGCGAATATCCGAGAGACCCAAGCGATCATCCATGTGGTCCGATGTTTCGATGACGAGAACGTTGTTCACGTGGATGGATCGCCGGACCCTGTTCGCGATGTCGACACCATTGAACTCGAACTGGGCCTAGCCGATCTCGAAACTCTGGAGAAACGCATTGACCGGGCCACCCGGACCGCCAAAAGTGGAGACAAGACCGCCAAAGAGGAGGCCGAATTCTTCACGGCGCTCCAAGAACACATTTCCGGCGGCCAACCTGCGCGACATTTTGAGATCCCTGAGGCGGTGTCCACGGCCTATCGGGACTGCCACCTGCTGACCGCCAAACCCGTTCTGTATGTCGCCAACGTTGATGACGCTTCGCTTGCGGAAGGCAACGGCTACAGCGAAGCCTTGGAAAACCATGCAAAAGCGCAGGGGTCCGAATCCGTTCGGATTTGCGGTCAAGCCGAAGCCGAGCTGTCCGAACTCGAAGAAACAGAGAGATTGGAATTCCTCGCAGACCTGGGTGTCGAGGAACCGGGTCTAGACCGATTAATCCGGGCCGCGTACCGACTACTGGAGTTGATCACCTTCTTTACTGCTGGGGAAAAAGAGGTTCGCGCGTGGACGGTCCGCAGCGGGGCCGCTGCCCCGGTGGCCGCCGGCGAGATCCACTCGGATTTCGAGAAGCACTTCATTCGCGCTGAGGTGATTCCCTTCGCGACCTATCTCGAAGTCGAAGGCGAAGCCGGGGCCAAGGCCAAAGGCTTGATGCAGGTCGAGGGCAAGGACTACGTGATGCAGGACGGAGACGTCGTGCACTTTCGCGTTGGCGTATAGGGAGACTCTGTTGGCGGGAAATCGTGGCGACCAATTAAACCCTGAGGAAGTTCTGGCGCGCTATACCCGCGGCCCCGACACAGGCGTATTTACCGACGGCTCCTGTGACCCGAACCCGGGACCCGGAGGCTGGGGGTTCGTCTGGGTGGAGGCGGGTCAGATCCTTAAAGAACAGCACGGTTCAGATCCATCAACGACCAACAACCGCATGGAACTCACCGCGCTCATCGAGGCTTACCAGTTCTTGCCCTCGGAGACCGAAGTCACGATCTACTCGGACAGCCAGCTCTGCGTCAACACAGTCAATCAGTGGGCGGCGGGCTGGGAAAAGCGCGGCTGGAAACGGAAGAGCGGACCCATCAAGAACCTCGATTTGGTCCAGCGTCTCTATGCGCTCAGTCAAGAACGCCCTCGGGTTCAACTCGAATGGATCCGAGCCCACGATGGGTCCCGCTGGAACGAGTACGCGGACGCCATCGCATCCAGCTACCAGCGTTAAGCGGTTAGCCTGCTCTCGCTCTCAATCCGTTGTTCGATCGGCCGGAATCCGTTCGAAAAAAAGCTTCTGGTCGACGGATTCCCGGGGCGGACGACCGTATCGGCCCTCGGGCCAACCGATCGGAATCAAGGCCGAGCTCGGAGTCTTCTCTGAAAGACCCAAATACCCGTCGATTTCTGTTCCGAAGGCTCGATGTACCGTGGTAAGAGAGGCCCCCAAGCCCACAGCCCGGCACGCCAACAAGATATTCTGGATCGCCGGGAACAGCGCTTGGCTCTGTTCGACGCCTCGCCGGGTCCAACCCGCCACGAAGAGGTGGACCGGGGCCTCATGAAGATGCTCGGCCAGATGGAGCGCTCCGCGCATGTTGCGTAGGGTGGCCGCCGGAAAATCGGGATTCGCCTCGGCCTGTTCAAAAGCCGGCGCAATGTACTCTCGAAAGGCTTTCAAGTAACGCTCGGCAATCCATGCTCGGCGATCGGGCTCGGTGACGGCCACGAAAATCCACGGCTGCCGGTTCCCACCACTGGGCGCGAAGGTCCCGGCTTCGCACACTTTTCGAATTAAACCGTGCGGAACGGGATCGGGCCGAAGCCTGCGAATCGCCCGAGCGGTGCGCAGGCCCTCGAGAAGCGGAACCGCTTCGCCCATCTCGTCGATCTCTTGCTGGGAAGCATCGACCTTCATCGGGCGCCGCCCTTTTTTTTCGCCTTCTTGGCGGCTTTCTTTTTGGCGGAGGTTTTCTTTGTCGCCTTGGGGCGCGCCTTTTGCCCCGCTTTCGATCCGGCTTCCGCTTTTGCCAGGGCAGCACGCCGGGCTGCGGTATTCCGCGGCGGCGCTTCGCGGGCAGTTTGCTTCTCGGGTCGGGCGCCTGGACGCAGCACGGTCCGCCCCATCTTGAGTACGCGGTCGAAATCTCGCCGAGTCACGGGCACCACGGAAATTCGTCCCCGCTTAATCAACGCCATCTCGGCCAAAGCGGGCTCGGCTTTGATTGCGGCGAGGGTGACCGGCTCCTCCACTCTTTGGACCGGAGCAAAATCGACAACCACCCAGGCGTCTTCATCGGTCGTTGGGTCGGGATAAGCCTCTCCCACAACCTTTGCGACCCCGACGACTTCCTTACCCTCGTTCGAGTGGTAATAGAGCGCCAGGTCTCCGAGCTTCATGGCGCGCAGGTTATTTCGCGCCTCATAGTTCCGGACGCCGTCCCAATAGGTCTGTCCATCGTCAATCAGTTGGTCCCAAGAATATTTGAAGGGTTCCGACTTCACGAGCCAATAGGAACGGGCCATCCATGCCTCCGCGAACGGTCATGATTCAACCCCAACGAACCATCGAACCGTGTCTAAGAAAAACGAGTCAGCCGAGACCATACTCGGCTTGAAGTTCCTTCAGGGGACGCTCGAAGTGCTCTTCCCAACGAACGGCGATCAAGGGGGCCGCAGCCCGGCCCCGCGCCCAGCCGTCGGTGATCGCGTCCATCAAAATCGGGAGAAGTTGTGGCTTGTAGAGTGCCGCCTGAAGGGGACGCGTGCCGATAATCATGGCCGGGTAGGGGGCCGGAAACTGAGCCACGGTAAAACTTACGACCCGCACTTCACCGAGCGGCGTCGTGTCATACCCCGTCAGCACGTGAAACAGATCATGCAGTTGAAAACCGCGAGCCGCGAGATAGCCCACGTCAGCACCACGCTTTTCGTGGGCCTCAATAAAGGCCGACTCCCGCAGCAGAGCGGGGTCGAGTTCATTCTCAATCAAGTATCTCGCGAAGGCGTAGCCCAGGGAATCCTCGGGGAGGGTTTCGAGTTCTCCTACATTCGGGGTGTCCGCCAAATACCGGTCCGTCAACAACTCTTGGGCCACAGGATGCCCGAGGACCAAGTCGTCGTAGCCCTGCATGGCCTCCCGGTCGCCAATCTCCATGAACAAATGAGCAAAGGCCACGGTCGCCCGATAGTCCCAATCCGCGAGGGTTTCGCGAAGACCATCCAGCATTTCCGGGGAAAGGTCGGGAGATCTCATCCTACACTCCTTATTGCATGAGAAAATATCGACGGCGGACTGGGTGTCACCGCCGGTCTGCGGGCATCCGGACTTCCATCACGTGGCGCGCGATGAAGGCCACCAAAGACCGCGGAGACAAACGGGCGGGGACCACCGCTCGAAGCCAATTCCACCATCCAGAAATCACGGTCGGCTGCTGGCCCAAAGCCGTGAGCGCCACCTCGACAACTGCCTCGGGTGATTCCCCTCCATGTTGAATCTCGCCAGCCACCTCTTGAAATTCGGTCGCCGTGGTACCGGGTTCGAGAACCAGAACATCGACACCCGTTCCGCGGGTCTCGACGTACAGCGCCTCGGCAAGCAGTGAATCGAATCCCTTGGTTGCACTGTAGAGCCCATGGAGGGGCAGCGGCTGCCGGCCCGCGACGGAGCCGGTGAACACGATGGCCCCGCGATGTCGATGAAGCATGCGGGGCAACAGCCGATGCGTCAGAACACTGGGCGCCAGGCAGTTCAGGTTGACCATACCTTTTAATCGTTCAGCTTCGACTTTCTCAAAGCGCCCGCCATAACCAAAGCCCGCGTTATTGATCAAGACACCGATCGGAAGATCTTGGACTGCGTCCAGCAGTTGCTCCGGCCCCTCCGGCGCGGTCAGGTCGACGTCCACGACCCGGGTCCGAACCGGGTGATCGGCCTCAATCTCACTGGCCAGCGCCTCGAGACGATCCCGGCGGCGGGCGGTCACAACAACATTCAGACCCTCCCGAGCCAGCGCTCGGGCGAAGGCCGCCCCAATCCCCGCAGAGGCTCCGGTCACCAGAGCCCATTCCCCATAGCGTTCCGTCAAGGCGCGGTCGGTTTGCAGAAAGTGTGCGCGGGCATTCCAAAAAGCGAAGGTCAGTGCAGCAAAAGGCACGCCCGCCACGGCGCCCATCACCCAGCCTCGACCGCCCCCTTCATGCAGGATCGGCCAGACCGCCATCGCGATCGTGACCTGAGCCAAATAAAGCGGCCCCCAAACGGCCATCCAAGGGCGCCGACGCAGAAATCCATAGAACGCACCGGCATAAACAATTTCATGGGGAATCGCGAGCCACTTCGCCCAGACCCCTGTAAATGTAATGCCAAACCAGACCTCATGGTCCTCGGCGACGGGTTTGACAAAGAAGTCCCAGGGCACATAGATGAAAGCCATGTAGGCCGAAAAAATCATCAGGACGTTCATCCACCACGGTCGTCCTTGAAGGACATCTTTCAACCAGTCTTTCACTTCGGCCTCCGGTCCCAGGGAAGCGGATGCCCCCGGGCCTCCCATGATAGAGGATGGTCCCATCGGGTTGGGACCCCGCCTCGTCCAGGTTGGTATTTGGCTTAGACGCGCCGGTCCTGACGCTTAATTTTGCGAAGGGGAAGCCGAGGCGCACGATGGGAAAAAGCCATCTGTTCCTCGATCATCTCGTCGAACGCCTGCAGCAGACCCTCCAAGCCGGCGGTGTCCGGCTCAAGAATCCGCAGGGCTTCGACGATGGCCTCGATGGTCGAAATGAACTGGGCCCGAGGCGCCCGACGGATCCGATACCGACTTGGCGCAGCGGGCGACAAGGCATATCGGGGCAGACTTTCGAGCCAGGGATTGGCCCGGTACAGCTTGCCGGCTTGCCCCCAAGTGCCATCGAGAACGACTAGGCCACGGGGGCATTCCGGGGCCGACAAAGTCGCCAGATCTGCAGCACCGGGTCCAGGAAAGAGCAATCCCGTGCCCGGAGGAACGTCGGAGGGCAGGGCGAGGCTGCGCGTGAGCGGAGCACTCGGAATCTCGAAGTGAAGGTTCGAGAGACCCAAGCGGGCAAGGCGCGCTGTGCCAATCGCATGAAACCGCTCTCGCGGATGCTGAAACAAGATAATCCGCGTCTGGTTATCGACCTTCGGAACTCGGCCGCAGAGACATAGCTTCTCGGGCTTGTAGCAGGTCCAGCACCGCACCCTAAGGCAAGAATCGGCCCGGGTCTCTGACGGGCCGAGCAAGCGGTTTTGCGGATCGTTGTCTTCTGTCACAGAGCCCACGGTACCGCGTGAGAGGGAGAGGGGGGCGGGCTCAATCCGGCGCTATCTTTATGGGAGGGAAACCCGGCGGATCCGGGGGTGGAAGACGTGAGCAGTAGTTTCGGAGAACGATTCAGAATCTCGACATTTGGCGAATCCCACGGCGGCGGAGTCGGCGTAGTCGTAGACGGCTGCCCGCCTCGCCTGCGAATCGACGTCGAGGAAATCCAGCAAGAGCTCGACCGACGACGTCCGGGTCAGAGCCGGCTGACCACACCCCGGCAAGAAGCGGATCGCGTTGAAATTCTCTCGGGGGTCTTTGAAGGGCATTCGCTCGGCTCCCCAATCGCCATGCTGGTTCGCAATCAAGATGCCCGGCCGAGTGCCTACGAGCATCTCAAGGATGTCTACCGGCCGTCTCATGCAGATTGGACGACGGAGGCCAAATACGGAATTCGGGCCTGGCATGGCGGCGGGCGTTCCAGCGCACGGGAAACCATCGGTCGCGTGGCGGCTGGAGCCATCGCCCGCCGGCTGCTTGCCGAGGTCGCAGGCATCGAAATTGTGGCCTGGGTCCAGAAGGTCCAAAACATCGACGCCAAAGTCGAACCCGAATCGGTGCAAAGGGCCGAGGTCGAGGCAAGCCTCGTACGCTGCCCGGACCCCGAAGCCTCAGAGAAAATGATCGAAAGGGTCGACACCGTGCGCCGAGCCCAGGATTCCGTGGGCGGGATCGTCGGCTGCGTGGCCCGGGGCGTACCTCCGGGACTCGGCGAGCCCATTTTTCAGAAATTGGATGCCGAGCTGGCCGCCGCCATGCTTTCACTGCCCGCCGCCAAGGCCTTCGAGGTCGGCAGCGGATTCCGAGGCATCGCGCTGACCGGCAGCCAACACAATGATGCCATGAAACCCGGCGAAGCGGGAAACCCGGTCTGGGCCAGCAATCGCTCCGGGGGCATCCAGGGGGGCATCTCCAACGGCGCCCCCATCGAGCTCCAAGTGGCCTTCAAGCCGACGGCGACAGTCGGCGTGGCCCAAGAGACCGTGGATCGAGAGGGCGAAGCGGTCACCTTGGAGGCAAGCGGCCGACATGATCCCTGTGTTTTGCCCCGAGCGGTCCCCATCGTCGAGGCCATGGTGGCCCTGGTCCTAGCCGACCACTGGCTGAGGCAGCGCGCCGTCGACGTCCTTCCTCCGCTGCCTGAGTAAGCCCCTAGCCCGATTGGTCCCCAGGCTCCAGCAAACTCCGGCAAAAAATGGCCGGGGAGGCGGCAGAGCGCCGGGGGAACGGTAGGATTCGATTCGGCGACCGAGGGCCCTCTCGGTCACGCGCCACCGAAGCAGCACAATGAATCGCCCATCACAGGAGAGAAGAGTTGTCACTTCGCATCGTTTCGACGGACAAGAACCGGCCCATGAATCGCCGCCCGTGGATCACGGGACTGCTACTGATCGGCGCCTGGGGATTCCTGGGAGCCCCCACCGCGCAGGCGGCGGATGACGAAGCCTGGATCCAATACCGGCAATCCGTGATGTCAGCCATCGGCGCCGACATGGCGGGAATCGGAGACATTCTGAAGAATGGACTCCCGCTGACTAAAAACATCGAGTTTCACGCCACGGCCATCGCGACGAACGCACGACTGGTCGCCTCGGCGTTCAGTCAGCGGGCCGAAAACGGGCAGACCGACGCCCTGCCCGACATTTGGCAAAAGACCGACGCCTTCGCCGAGGCAACGGATGAGATGAGGGAGGCCGCAGAACAGTTGGCGGCGGCCGTGGCTGAGGGCAACGATGCCCAGATCGGGCCCCGGGTCAAAACCCTGGGCAAGAGCTGCGGCAGTTGTCACAAGACATTCAGGAAGCCCAAGAAAGATTCCTACAAGAATAAGTGACGCCGTTGGGGTTCCCAAAGCAAGAACGAGTCGCCGGCGGGTCGATCGGCCCGTCGGCGCTTTTTGCCCTTTTGCTGGCGTGGCTGGTCGCACCCGTGGCGGGAGCCGAGGGGGATCTGACCGCCGCGCAGAGGGGGCAACGGGTCTTTGAATCGGCGGGGGGCTGCTCCTGCCACACCAACTACCCCGAAGAAGGCGCCGATGCGCCGTGGCTCGCCGGCGGACGTGCCTTGTCGACTCCTTTTGGAGTCTATTACAGCAGCAACATTACCCCCGACCCAACCACCGGCCTCGGAGGGTTCACCCAAGATGACTTTCTGCGGGCCATGCAAGAGGGTCTCTCACCGGAAGGGCACAACTACTTTCCGATCTTCCCCTACACGGCTTTCACAAAGATGTCTGACAGCGACCTCAGAGATCTTTTCGCGTTTCTGAAAACCGTGCCGCCAATCGAACGGTCGAACCAAGCCCCGGAGGCCCCGGCTCCCTTTTCTTGGCGGTGGACCATCACCGCTTGGAAGTGGTTGAACTTCAAGCCGGGCCGTCAAGTCCCAGACCCGACCCAAAGTGCCGCTTGGAATCGCGGGGCGTACCTCGTCAACGGTCCCGGTCACTGCGGCGAATGCCATACGCCCCGAACCCTGACCGGCGGCTTGGATCGTGGACTTTGGCTGGCGGGGTCTGCGGAAGGACCCGAGGGCGAACTCGCACCTAACATCACGCCAGACGATGCAACGGGCATCGGGGATTGGTCGACCGCTGATCTCGTCTGGTATCTCGAAACAGGCTTCAAGCCTGACGGCGATGATACCCAGGGTCTAATGGCCGAGCTGATCGAGCACGGTTTTTCCGACATGTCGCGTCCGGACCGTGAGGGCATCGCGGACTACCTGAAGTCCGTCCCCCCGATCCAAAACGAAGTCCATCGCGATTCAGGGCAATAGGACCATTCCCGCCGCAGCGGCCAGGGCCGCCATCGCCACCGCCAGCAAAGCGCTCCATCCGTGGGCCGACACCGAGCGCGAGGCGCCTTGATCCAACTGCCAACCCCACCACCCCGTCACCGCAAAAAGGATCGCGGCCATCAGGCCAAGCCATCCGTGAAACGTGCCGAGCGGGGACCAGCCCCTCAAATAGATGGCGGACACCGGACCACTAATTGAACCGAGGATCACCAATCCCGCCCCCCAGCGCGCTACGGACCGATGCGCCAGCCGCTGCGCCCGCTCCCGTGGCAAACCGGCCAGCCGCCTCTTTCTGAGAGCGAGTCCACGTTTAAAGGCCACTCCCACCAAAACAAGCGCTCCGGTCATGAACACGGGATGCCCATAGGCCAGCCACTTCATGAGCGGATCGTGGCTGGCGGGGTCCAGGAGCTACTCGACTCTGCGGATCACATCCGCAGGCAACATGGAGCGCAGAGCCTCAACGGCTCGCTTCAGGTATTCCGGATCTCGACTTTCAAGGGTCAGCATCACCCGATAGTCCTTTTCACTAATCCGAGGATAGGATCCGAGCATGAGTTCCGGGAACTGTCGTAGTAGACCGTGGAGGTCTTCGGCGATCTCACTCTCATATCGGGTGACAAAAAATCGCGTCAGCTGAACTGGGACCCCGCTAAATCGTTCACGAATCGAATCGAATTTTTTTCGGAACAGCTCTGGGATACCGGGAAAGATATAAACATTCTCGACGCAGATCACGGGAAACCAGAGGTCTCCGGCATCGATCATGGTCGCGCCTTCCGGCAACAGCGCCATCTTTCGCATCGCCTCGTTCAAAGGCTTCTCTTGTCCCTTCTCGATTCGCTTGAGCAGTGACTCGCTGCAAACCACCTCGCGGCCAAAGGCTTGGGCGATCGAATCAATCGTCACGTCATCATGGGTCGGCCCGATGCCGCCCGACGTAAAGACGTGGTCGTATCGCTCACTCATCGAGCGCACCTCGTGAGCGATCACATCAATTTCATCAGGAATTGTCAAAATTCGCTCGAGATCTACACCCAGCGCACGGAGTTCGCCGGCGAGATACGGCGAGTTGGTATCGACGATCTTCCCGGAGAGGATTTCATTTCCGATGACGAGCAGCCCAGCGTTCGGCATTCGAGGAGCGTATCCAAGGCCGGGGCCGGCGGCTAATCGGCGCCCGCTGCCGAGCTTCCGGTGTTTACCTATGCTTTCGGCATGAATCCCGTTGTCCGTTTCCTCCCCGTCGACCAAAGCATCCAGGTGCCCGCTGGGACGACGCTGCTCGAGGCGGCCCGCCAAGCCGGTCTACCGCTGGCCTCCTCTTGCTCAGGAGAAGGCGTCTGCGGCCGCTGCGGCATGCGAATCGTGAACCAAGATCCAAGCTTGGCCCCAGAAACCGAGTCCGAGAGGCGAGTCAAGGCTCGGAACCGGGTTGACGACGGGTTGCGCCTCGCCTGTCGAACAGGCATCTCGGCGAACATCACGGTCACCACCTCGTATTGGTAGGCCGCCATGTCCGCTGAACGTGTAATCCTCATTGTCGACCACGGCAGCCGTCGCCCCGAGGCCAACGAAGCGGTAGGCCGGGTCGCCGAGAAGGTCCAGCTGCGTCGTCCGGAACTGGTGGTGCGCTGGGCCCACATGGAGATCGCTCCACCCTTTGTGCCCGATGTCATCGCCGATTGCGTCGCACAAGGGGCTCGAGAGATTATCGTGCACCCCTTCTTCTTAGCCGACGGGCGTCACCTCACAGAAACCATTCCCGAGTTGGTCGCGCAGGCTCGAGAGCGACATCCCGATATCACGATTTATGTGACCTCTCATCTCGGCGAGCACGATGCGTTGATCAGCATCGTGCTCGATCGGGTCGACGCGTTGTTGCCCAGCTGAAGTCAAGATCCGGGAACTTAGGTGGAGTAGTCGACCTCTCCGCGCTCCAAAAGAAACCGGTACAACGCCACGTGAACCAATGCGTGATCAATTTCGCCTGCCGCAAGGAGTCCCCTTAGCTGGTCAATGGGAACTCGCTCGACGACGGTCTCCTCGGTCGGACCATTCTGAATCTCCGCAACGGCTTCCACCTGCGGAATCACAAAGGTATGACACACGTTGCCAAACAGGGCGGGATTAGGGTTGACCCCGCCAAAGGGTTCCGGGGGGCCTCCGCGGTAACCGGTTTCCTCGAGCAGCTCACGCGCTCCGGCCGCCGCCGGATCCTCCCCAAGGTCAATCATCCCGCCCGGGATTTCGAGGGTGAGATCCCGCTTGCCGTGGCGATACTGCCGGACCATCACAATCTCGCCCTCGGGCGTGACCGGGATCACGTTGACCCAATCGACCGAGTCAATCCGATAGAAGGTGTGCTCGAGGCCTGTCGTCGGCGAAATCGCCGCCGAAGAACCCACGGTGAACACTCGGCAATCACTCAGTTGTTCAACGGGACCGTGACGCCAAGGAGGGGGCGCTTTCATGAAACGTGGATCCTTTCTCGAGCGAAGCCCGTCACTGCAGTCGGAGCGTCACGCCCGCATCGCCCGGCGCGACCGCAACCTGCTCAACTGTTTCCCGATCCCCGGCGGCTCGAGTACTGGCGTTCCCATCTCCATCGAGACGGGCCGTCAATTCGATCGGTCCCTCGAAGGTCATCGACGGAATCATGACGTCCTTCGGCCCGATCTCGAAATCAAATGGCAGTTCCGGGGAAGGAATCCGGACCACTGCCAGAGGAGGTCCGCCAGCGGCCCCCGCCGGGCGCGCAATAATGAAGAGAACCGCCCCCGGCGCCTCCGGCGCCGCGCCCTCGGCAAAAACGGTGCCCCGGACTGAAGCCCCGCTCCGTCCCGTCGGGGCGGGGCGAGCAGGCTCGCCCTCAGGTAAGGCAGAGACCTCGGGGGCGGGGAAGATCCTCGCCAAATCCGGTGCCTGAGGGCTCTCTCCCGGTTGATAGGGAGCAATGTTGCGGTCACAGCCGGAGGGAGCCAGCCCAACGGTCCACAACAGCAAAAACAGAAATCCAAAGCGTTTCAATTCGATGCCTCGAGAGTTCAGGGCCGATCCGTTCACGGCCTGTTCAAGAAGTAAACCGCCACCGCTGCCGCTCCGCCAACCCAAACGAAAGGAACCAAGCGGAATTCATACCCAGGGGCGCCAGTGCGCGGGACAAGTGTTAGCCTTCGAGGTTAAGACGGAGCCTGGGGGTGGTCGTTTCTATTTTATGGCGACGGCCTGAGAACACACCCTTTGAACCTGATCTTTTCGGATGGCCTAGCAATCCACTCGCATCGGCGGGAAAGCGTTGTTCGGTTTTTCGGTCCGGAAGCGTAGGGAAGGCTCGACCGGCGCTCCGTTCTCATATCGCCTCTTGGCCGCGTTCGGCGGGAGGCCTCATGGTGAGCGTCGAGTCGACCGCGGGTTTCTCCCTGCGTTCCCTACCTCGCTCGTCAACCTAAAAAAGGGAGGGGGGCTCGTGTCTGAATCCATCCATCGACCACTGCCGCATATCGGGGGAAATCCTTCGAGTCGGCTCCAGGGCACTAACCCCGGAAGTTTCGCCAACGCACCCGATGTTGGGGGGCCTCGGGCCTATTCTTCACCCGATACGCCTGGCATGCCCGAGCCTTCGGGCCGGACGGCATGGGACTTCATGCCCGAAGACTGGCAGCGCGTAGAAGGTCGCTGGCAAGCCCCGGAGGGCTTCGAGCCTGTGACGCAGCTTGAGTTCGCCCGGCTGGGAACGACCACACATGAGATGCGACGAGTCGCGGAACGTGAACCTCATTTAACTGCGGATCAAGTGCGCGAGGAGGTGGCGGCCGGGCGCATGGTCATTCCCGCGAACCGCATGCACCTGGGAATGAAGCTGGACCCGATGGCGATCGGACGAGCCACTCGCACAAAGATCAATGCCAACATGGGCGCTTCGCCTGTTTCAAGCGGCACCGGGGAAGAGGTCGACAAACTGGACTGGGCGCTTCGATGGGGCGCCGACACCGTCATGGACCTCTCCACCGGGGGAGATCTGGACGTCACCCGGAAAGCGATCATCGAGGCCTCGACGGCGCCGATTGGGACCGTTCCGATTTACTCGATGATTCTCGACAAAAAGATCGAAGATCTCGACCGGGAGACAGTGCTGTCGGTCCTGGAGCACCAGGCCCAACAGGGTGTCGACTACTTCACGATCCATGCCGGCGTGCGCCGCGCCCACCTAGACGGCGTGGCCCAGCGATTGATTGGCATCGTGAGCCGGGGGGGCTCCCTGCTGGCCAAGTGGATGCTCCACCACGGCCGTGAAAACCTGATGGCCGAAATCTGGGATGATATTTGCCAGGTCATGCGTCGTTATGACGTCACTTTCTCGATCGGCGACGGTCTCCGACCCGGGGGGCTTGCTGACGCAACCGACGTCGCGCAACTCGGAGAGCTTTCTGCCCTCGGCGAACTCACTGAGCAAGCCTGGCGTCAGGGTGTCCAGGTCATGATCGAAGGGCCGGGGCACGTGCCCTTTGACCAGATCGAATACAACATGAAGCTGCAACGCCAGGTCTGCCACGGTGCGCCGTTCTATGTACTCGGCCCATTGGTCACCGACGTGTTCCCGGGCTACGACCACATCACCAGTGCCATTGGCGCAACCTCGGCCGCCTACCATGGCGCTAGCATGCTCTGCTATGTGACTCCCAAAGAACACTTGGGCCTCCCCAAGCGGGAGGACGTGAAGCAAGGCTGCGTCGCGTACCGGATTGCTGCCCACTCCGCCGACATCGCCCTGGGAATTCCCGGGACACGAGACTGGGACGATGAGTTGACCAAGGCTCGGGCCGCACTCAACTGGGAGAAGCACTTCAATCTCGCCTTCGACACCGATACCGCCCGCGCGCTTCACGACGAAGACATGGACGTCGATACTGATTTCTGCGCAATGTGCGGCCACGACTGGTGTGCTGTGCGAATCAGCAAGGAAATCAGCTCTTTCGTCTCCGGAAAAGATGCGGAGTACGCGTGGGATAAGCCTCGCGTTTCGGATGCCCTGTCCGAGGATCAGAAGCGGATCCTTCAGACCCGTGGGGTCCTCGACCCGGAGGAGCTCCACCGCCTTGCGAATAAGACCAAAGAAGCGATGACGACGGAGGGCAACCGGGCAGCGTGCCACAGCGAGATTCGGGACGACGAACAGGCCCAGGCACTCCAAAACGAGAAAACCCTGGGGGACTCGCTGGAGGAGGCCGCCTTGGATCCGCTCGAGGCCCCGCTTCCTTGAGACCAGCCGTTTGGGCCGATTCCGCAGAGAACCCGCCCAAACGGCTGAAAATGCGTCGAAATCGCGTAGCCGCTGGCCAGCGACTGGTGTATGATTCGCCGCGGACGCAATAGTACAAGCTAATTCAAGCACTTATGAATTTGGCCCCATTGCTGCAAGTGCGCGGCGGGCTCCGAAAGGGGCTGGCTAGCCGGTTCGCAGTGGGGTGGTTTGCTGTCCGCCGATGACAACCGTAGGGAAACTCGGGCTCCCTGAAGGGTGATCGAGTCCCGCGGATAAAGATTAGAACTGTTAGAAACTTTGCACCGTCTCATTTTTCCGAGGACCCGAGCGGTCCTTTGGGAGAAGAGGCGCCGCACACGAAAGTATCGCCGCGATTCGTTTGTCCGAAGTGGTCTGAAAACCCGGTCCCGCAGCGGGATCAGAAAATCTTCGGAAGACGAGAGCGAGGGAGGCGACGGATCATGGACGTGAAGATCAAGATGAGCGTGGAGTTCTCTGTCTCTGAACAGGGTCTTGAAGAAGCTCTAGCGGAATTCGACGAGTTGACGGTCGAAGGTCTGATCGCCGAGGTGCTCGATAAGTCGATCGCGTGCGACGAAATCGTCAGCAAGGTGATCGAGGGGCCGAACAACCTCGAAGAGTACGACGAACAGAAGGATCGCATGGCGGGGTAAAGAAGCCCCAATTGAATTCTTCGAATTCGTTTTAGAACAGGCTCAGCTGACGAGGCGAGGCTCTCTGCTCTACAAGGCGATCGGGGTTCTGGGCCCGTCGCGCCTCCGGGGCGACCGCTCCTGCGATTCGCGGCCTGTAAATGCCCTCGGCCCTGGCCCAGTTCAAGAGTTCTTGATAGAACCCTCGAAACTGCGGCCCGTGGTTGAAATGCCTCAGGTGTGCCAACTCGTGGCAGAGCGTATTGACGAGGCTCGAGTACTTGAGGGGGCGCCCGCTCGCAGCGTGGCGCAGTCGAATTTTGATCGTTCCATCGGCGTAGCAAATGCCGTAACGACGTTTGACATTGCCCCGCTCAGCTTCGAGGGCCGTGTATCGCAACCCAAAGCGTTCGCAGACGCGGTCCGCATCTTGGCGCAGTCGACGCATCAACTCGCGGGCGGTTTTTTGATCCATTCTCAACCCCAAGTCTGTTGAGCCTAGCCGCCCACGTCAAGTCAGGCCCCTTTGAACCTGGGGGCCAGTACACTGCGAACAGCTTTCAAATTAAGGAAGTCCTATGTCCGAGCAGGCCCGCGACACGATTCCGATTTTTCCTCTTGGGAACGTCGTTCTATTCCCTGGCACCCATGTTCCGCTTCATATCTTCGAACCCAGGTATCGAGAGATGACTCGGGCGGCGATCCAATCCGATCGACGGATTGGGATGATTGCAGTCCGCCCGGAACGACGGTCCGAGATGCCCGAGGATCCCGATCTGTTCCCGATCGGATGCGAGGGCATCATTTCCCGTGCGGAAGAAGAGCCGGACGGCACTTGGAATCTGATCCTGACCGCAACCCATCGCTTCAAAATCATTGCGGAGCCTCCCCGCCCGGCCGAGCGTGGCTATCGAACCGCACAAATCGAGTACCTCGAAGAAACAGAAACCGACCAACCCCTCACCGAATTGCGCGCGGGCATTTGCACTCGGCTGGAAGAAATGTTGCGCCGGATGACCCCGGCGGGCGAGGTTCAGCCCACTCTCGACAAACTGAGCGAGTTGGACGATGGAACGCTTGTTTGTTCACTCGCGCAGGGCTTGGACTTCGGTGTTTTAGAGAAACAAAGGCTTCTCGAAGCCGCCGGGCTCAAAACACGCGCGACAATACTGAGCGATTTGTTGCAGTTTCGGATCGCCGAAATAGAAACCCTCAGTAGTCCGGGGACGGACCAAATTCAATAAAACGCACAGAATCGCATTTTGTCGTAAATTCGCGAAATTCGCCGTTTCGTCGAGTTTTAAAAAAACCAATTCTTGTCTTCAAAATGCATAAGACGCTTTAATGCGTCGGTCCAATTCGCTTCAAGCCTCAACGAAACTCATGCGGATTGCCACGCAATTCTCACTTACAAAAAGCGGTTTAGAATAGGCTCGGACTTCCCTTGCTGAAGAGCCTTAGCTTCGCTGAGGTCTCGGTCGCGATCGAGAATTTCAGCTTTGCGAAAGCGATGGGAGCTGTGGTTTACTCGGCTTCGTTCGGTTGGACTTTCGTTCTTACGCACTCGCGTGATCGTTGTCGTCGAACACTCCCCCACAAGTCCGCATCTTCCCCCGTTAGCCCCTCTCGGAGCCAATGACCTTCACCCCCAAGGTCTGGAACGGTGTCCTTCACCGTCTCCAAGATGAACTACCGCCCTTTTCTTTTGAGGCGTGGATCGAACCGCTCGATGCGCGGTTGGACGGTCGCACCCTCTTCATTGTGTGTCCCTCAAGTTTTCATCGCGAGAGGGTCCGCAAGCACTACCTCGATGCCGTCCAGGCCTGCTTCGAGAAAGAAGTTTCCTCTAGACCTGAGCTGGCGGGGTCCGAGGCACTTGAGATTCAGCTGGGGGTGAGGGCGCGTCGAGCCGAGTCTGCATCAGGGTCCAATGTGGATCAAAATGCAGCCGTTCCGAGCCTCTCGGAGTCACGGACGGCTCGACGCGCCACCTGCGCCCCGGCGGCCCAAGGGCCCCAGCGACCTTCCCCTTCAGATTCACAGCTCGCCCAAGGGGGAGGGGTACACCCGGGTCGAAGAGGCGAGTCTTCGGTAACCGCGACCCACCTCGGGCACCGCTCTTCGGAACAACCGGTGCTGGAAAAGGGTCCCGTTTATACATTTGAAAACTTTGTTGTCGGCCCCTGCAATGCCTTGGCGCGAGAAGCCGCCTTCGCGGTGGCGCATCAGCAACAACAAAACCTGGACCAGCTTTACCTGTGTGCTGATTCCGGCATGGGGAAAACCCATCTGGCACGAGCCGTCGCGGCAGAGGCTTCTCGGCTCGGCTCGCGGGCGGTTCAATACGTTTCGGCCGAGGGCTTTACCAACCAGTTCCTCGCCTCCCTTCGTTCGAATCGAACCGGTGACTTCAAGAAGCGCTATCGGGGCCGCAATCAGCTGCTGGTGGTGGAAGACGTTCAATTCCTCGAACGTAAGGAAGCCACCCAGCTCGAATTTTTTCACACACTGACCCATGTGCTCGATACCGGTGGGCAGGTGGTGATCACCGGGGACCGGATGCCAGGCGAAATGGCCCAGCTCGCCCCGCGGCTGCGTTCACAATTAATGGGCGGATTCGTTGCCGAGCTTGAGGCGCCGGATGCCCAGGTCCGCCGTTCCCTTTTTCGGGCCAAAGCAGCCCACGGGGGCTGGCGGCTTCCGCCCGAATGTCTTGATCGACTGGTAGCGGGGGCCCGGGGAAGCATCCGAGATCTCGAAGGCATCCTCATTCAGCTGGTCACGACCGCCGCGCTACTCAAGCAGCCGATCGATTTGGAGCTCACCGAAACGGCCATCGCTCAAAAGAGCGCCGACCGGCCCTCGGCACCGAAGGGCCGCCGGGTGACCGAGATCGTTGATCTGGTTTCATCCTTCTTCAAAACCAGCCCCGATCGGCTTCGGGGCCGGTCGCGGGCTCATCAGGTCTTGATTCCACGCCAGATCGCCATGTATCTCGCCCACCGGTATACCGATGCGTCCACGGCTGAAATCGCCCGAACCCTCGGCCGGGATCACCCGGCAGTCCGAAACGCGATTTCGAAGATCGAACGCGGGATTCTTGAAAAGCCCAAGCTGCGCTATCAGATCGAGGCTTTGGTCGAACGGCTCGACTAGAACCGCTAAGACCCAGCTGCGCGGCTACAGGGCGACCGACAAACGAGAGGCTTCTTCGGATGCCCGGAACGCCTTGTCCTCAGCATCGGCGGGGTCGAGGGCGGGGTCATCGAAGCGCCGCAGGGATCGATAGAGGGTTGAACGCTCGACCGGCGTGCGCCCGATTTCTCGGATCAAACGTCGGAAATCCTCCGGAGAGGTGTTTTCACCGAACTGGGAGCCCGATTCCCGGCTGATCGATTCCTCCATCAGGGTGCCGCCAAAATCGTTGGCCCCGGCACTCAGAGCCATCTGGCCCAGCTTGTGACCCATCTTCACCCAGCTGACTTGGATGTTCTGAATATGGGACCGCATGAAGAGCCGAGAGACGGCCACAAGGCGAAGGTCTTCGAACGCTGTCGAACCAGGGCGAGAGCCGAGCACGTTGTAGAGATCATTCATCTCATGGATGTACCCGAGAGGAACAAATTCTGTAAACCCGCCCGTTTCCTTCTGGATCTCGCGAATCAAACCCAGATGAGCAGCAACATGACGCGGCTGCTCGATGTGGCCATACATCAGCGTCGAGGTCGTCGGTAAACCCAAGCCGTGGGCCGTTCGAATGATTTCGACCCAGCGCTGTGTCTTGATTTTTCGCGGGGAAAGAATGTCTCGAATCTCATCGTCGAGAATTTCCGCCGCCGTGCCGGGAAGGCTCCCCACTCCCGCGTCCATCAGCCATTGGAGATAGTCCTGGAGTTCCATGTCGCTCTTTCGATGGCCCCAGTCGATCTCCTCCGGAGAAAAAGCATGAAGGTGCAGCTCCGGAAACCGCTCCTTGATGGCCAGGACAACTCGGCGGTAGTCGTCATGATTTTTCTTGGGGTGAATCCCACCTTGCATACAGATCTCAGTCGCCCCCCGCTCGATCGCCTCGGCGCACTTATCGAGGAGGGTCGAGATGTCGTGGTCATAGGCGTCGGACTGATGCTTGTGCCGCGCAAACCCGCAAAACGAGCAGCCCACGTAGCAGACATTCGTGAAATTCACGTTTCGGCAGACGACATAGGTCACATCGTCTCCAACATCGTCCCGGCGCACGGTGTCTGCGGCCCACATCAGGGCATGTAGATCGCCACCCTCTGCAACCAAAAGTCGCTCGGCATCCGCCTCTGGCAACTCTCGACCTTCGAGACAGGCTTCCAAGATCCGAGCCACCTCGGGGTGGACGGTCTTCTTCATGGCTTCAAACATCAGGCAGCCTCCTCTTTGGACTGGTGGGAAGGACGCCGCGCATAGCCCTCGTCGGTAGCGAAACGCGGCATGGCATCAAGGATTCGTGAGTCAAAAAAGTCGGCCCGGTTCAGCACCCAGTCGGGATACACCGGGCCTCGATCGCGCAGTTTCTGCCCGCTGCGCTCGGTCAGTTCCTGCAATTTCTGGATCGCCGGCCACGGGGCCTCGGGATTGATAAAATCGACGGTGATCGGCGAAACACCCCCCCAATCATTCAACCCCGATTGGGCCAGCCGCTCTAGCATCCTAGGCGCCAGATTTGGCGGCGCTTGGACGTTCATTTGGGGGCCCATCACAAGACGCGTCAGCGCGACCCACCCAATCACCTCTTCATCTCGAATCGGGGCCGATGCCCGCATGGGGGTATCGGGTTTGGGGTGGAAGGGCTGAACGATGACTTCCTGGATGTGGCCATATCGATCCGAGAGGTCGCGAATCGCCATCAGAGTCTCGACCCGCTCTTCATCATTCTCCCCTATCCCGAGCAGTAGCCCTGTCGTGAAGGGGATCTTCAGCTCACCCGCCTCTTCATGCATCCGGAGACGAACCGCCGGGTCTTTATCGGGGGCATGAAAATGCGGCATCCCGCGGCCTCGAAGACGTTGGCTGGTCGTCTCCATCATAAGGCCCATCGATGCGTTCCAGGGACGGAGAACCGACATCTCTTCCGCAGACAAAATGCCTGCATTGGTATGCGGCAACATGCCCCCTTCAAAGGCCACCTTGCAGGCCTCAAGAACCAACTCTGAGGTATCGCGAAAGCCCCGTTCGCTCAGCCATTCACGGTAACTCCGGTAGGCGATCTCAGGTTTGTCGCCCAGGCACAAAAGGGCTTCCGTACAGCGAGTGGCCACGCCCCCGCTCACCACTTCGGCCACCTCCTCAAGCGAGTAGGTGTGGGCTTCCGGCGAGTCCGGCGGCTTCGCATAACTGCAATAGGTGCAGCGGTTTCGACAAAGGTTCGTCAGCGGAATGAATACATTGCGCGACACCGTTACGACCTCGCCCTTGACAGACCGCTTGCTCTCAAACGCCGCCTCAGTGAGGATCGACAAGACGGCGGGGGCTCGAAAACCTTGGGCGAGCCGAAGGGCATCGGGCGCAGCCAAGCCCCCAGAGTCCACCGCGGCATGCACGATACGGGACGCTTCGGCCGCGGAGGGCGGTTCGCTAGTGTGGAGGAGGGTCGTCACAGGCAGGCAAAGCTTTCAGGCTGCGGGCGAAGCAGGAATATACCCTCGGCACCGCAGGCAACCACCATTGCGCGGAGGACCTGTCCTACCCGAGGGGACAGCGCCAAGTCGGGCCGCGGAGAAAATTTAGAGGTCAGCTGTCGGCGGCCGACGCAACGCGAGAGCGTCGAGTATCGCTCGATGCTCCGTTCGGGTCATGCGGTACCGAGACAGAAAGAACAGTGTGAGAAAATAGAAGAAGAGCAAACCCGGGCCAACCGCCAGTCCAAGGGCGACGAGCTTACCCTGGGCAATGGCACCCACCTCGGCCCCCCTCGGAAAGGCAATCCAGTCCAGGGCGATCCCCGCCGCCAGAGTACCGACCCCCGATGCGGCTTTGAGCGAGAACGCGATGGCCGAGGAAAACATCCCCTCCCTTCGGTGCCCGGTCGCCAACTCAGTCTGGTCAACGGTATCCGCCACCATGGACGAAGCAATGATGCCGATGGCCACGACAGGAGCAACCACCAACCCAGTATGGACGAGGATGAGGGAAAAAAGCAGCGGATCCCCATTGGGAGGCATCCAGCCCGCGAGCCTCAGAAAGATCGGAAGTGGGCCCACAAAAACTGCGAAGGTCGTGAGGCCCAAAGCCGCCTCTCGTTTGTCAAATTTTTCCGTCAGTTTTCGAGTGCCGCCGAAAGCCACCAGGATGGAAAGGATTGGCGTGAGAAGAAGAAGACTCAGCTGGTCCGTGGTGAATTCCCAGAAATAGGTGTTGACGTAAAGGCCCACCACATCGTTGAACCCGCCCGCTACGGAGGCGGACATCAAAGCCAAGACCACCATTAAATAAGAGCGATTGCCGAAGGTCTCTTTCAATTCGCCGAGTAACCGTCGCACGGAAAAAGGATCCGTCGCTCCTGAAGATTTCCTCATAGTGGCGATCAATCGATGTGTCCCCAAAGCACAGACCATGATGGCCCCGAAAATCACCACGGCACCCAGCGTCGCATAGCTCGAATAGGCTTCAGGATTGAGTCGACCATCTGGATAGGCTGGAGTGGGAACTAAAAAATATCGGTAGGCAATGAAAGTCATACCGATTCCGCCCAACCACCCCAGGAGATAACGCCAACTCACAAGAGAGGTGCGCTCATCGTAGTTGGAAGTCATTTCTGGCAACATCGCCGAACTCGGAATCGAGTAGAAAGTCATCGAAGCTCGCACTCCAACAGCGAAGCAACAGAGCCAAACGAAGAGCCCGGTCTCCGAGAGTTCGGGGGGAGAGAAAAGAAGAACAAAACACACCGCCATCGGAAGCGCTGATGCGTACATAAAGGGGTGACGGCGGCCCCAACGGGACCGAAAACTATCCGATATAGAACCAACCAGCGGATCGGTCACCGCATCGACGCACAGAGCAATGAAGATCGCCAGGCCGGCCAAAGAACCCGAAAGACCCAGCACGTTGTTGTAGAAGAACAACAGAAAAACATTGAACGTGAAGTTCTTGGTCCCTTCCGAAATTGAGCCGATTCCATAGAAAATGCGAATCCCGAGTGGCAATCGCTCAGGATTCAATTCGGAGGAATTTGTCGGGGCCGTCACTCGGTGAAAGCAGAATCTAATAAATTCACGAACCGCGCACCCTAGCATAGAGGTTCCGGGCTCTCGCCACCGCGCAAACGGGAAGCGCGCTCATCGGGTCGATCGCCCTCGGCGGCGAAGAGAGCGACCCCACCCCGAACGGCTGGGATAGAGAGGCTCCGCTTCAACATCTGAGGTGTCCGGTCGCGTCTTCCATCGACGTTGGGACCAGACCCATTGATCGGGATGGCTCCGAATGGCTTCCTCAATGGCGGACGTCATAAGGCCCACGTTTCGGCGAAGAGCTGACTCGAAGGTTTCCGTTCCGTCTTCAGGGGCGACAGTTTCTATCCCTAACGGAGCGCCGATCCTCACTACATGGCGACCGCTCAGACCTTCGCGATGGCCAAATACGGGGTAAACGGGAACACATCGCCGCATGGCGACCACCGCCGGGGCCGATCGAGTGCATGCCAGACGCGAAAAGAATGGCACGAAGACGCCTTCCTCCCGTCGAGCGTTTTGGTCCATCAAGAGAATGCAGTAGCGACCGCGGCGGAGCGCTCCCAACAAACCCGGCACCGCCCGCGGTCCCATTCTCACTTCTTCAAGATCGCCGCCGCCCGAGTGCCGCACACGCGTCATCATCTCGGTGATCCTCTCGTTCTTGAATCCACGATGAATCACTGTCAGCGGATACCGCCGAGCGATCGCCGCAGCGTAGAGGTCCCAGCTCCCGAAATGAGCGGTCACGATCAGCGCTCCGTTCCCCGAACGACCGCCTCCTGGACGAGCAAGGTTCTCTTCGCCCTCTAAACGGACGCTGTCCAACACGCGCTCGCGATGCGGACCCTGTAGAAGTGCCAGCTCGGCGACACCCATTCCGAGGTTCTGAAAGGCCTGCTCCAAAACACTCTGACGAAAACTGACGGTCTTTTCTGGGAAAGCTAACTGGAGATTGATTCGCGAGAGATCAGTGACCGGACCCCCCAACAGCGAAACACGACGGCCCCATCTGGCCCCCAAGCTTCGAGCTCGATGGGGTTCGAGGTGGCCGAGCCCCCGTCGGATGGCCTCGATTGACCAAAAACTGAAAGCATCCGCCCGTGCTCTAATCAGATCGGCGGGGCGGGGCGGGGGTGTCACGAGACCCGGCTGCGCCGAAGGCGAACGCCTGTCTGATCGACCGGCCCGGCCAAAGGAGCGAATTTCCGAATCGTGATCGTGATTGTTTCGACGGGAAAGCGCTGCAGGATAGCCTCCGAGATATCTTCACCCAAGCTCTCGACCAACCGGTACTCGCGCTGTTTGGCCACGTCCTGGATGACGTCGTAGACCGCGCCATAGTCAACCGTATCGGACAGTCGATCTGTTTCGCCCGCTCTTTCCAAGCCCAATCCCATTTCAAGGTCGATCAGGACAGGACGGCTCATTTTTCGCTCGGCCGCTGTGACGCCGAGCGCACAGGGAACCCGGATGCCCTGGATCAAAATCTCGTCTTGGGCTTCGGCGGAACGGGAGCCGAGTCGGGTCGGTTTTCTCATCTCAGGTTCCGTCTTGTGACGCAGCGGGATTCCCCGACTGGCTTAAAGCCTTTTCGAGCGATGCGATCAAACGCATGCGTAAATCTTTGGGGGCCACAATGTCTGAAAGCGAACCCACTTCACGGGCACGCTCCACACTGTGAATCCGGTCAAATTCGGCCGCCACTTCACGTTGCTTCTCCATCCGAACTTCATGGAGCAACGCGTCCAGCTCAGCTCGACCCAGGAGCGTATCTTGACCGACGATCCGCGGGTCACGAATAGATTGGGCTCGCACTTCCCGGGCAAACACCACTGAGGCTGCAGGCCCCCCTCCGATCACGGAGGCAAACGAGCCTGACAGTGCCGTTGCCTCTAGGGCTGGATTCAATTCCTGCGAAAAGACCACGTAGGCTCCGCCGTGATATCGGGAAACGACACTAAACAAAATTGGACCTGAGAAATTCACCACGGCACGCGCGATTTCCGCTCCGTATTCCAATTGGAGCCTTCTCAGAGACTCAGGAGACCCGTCAAAGCCGGATAGGTTGGCGAGAACAATCACGGGACGGACACCGCTCGCCGCATTGATGGCTCTCGCCACTTTCTTTGAGGAATTCGGGAATAGAGTGCCCCCATTCCAAGCCTCCGGACCATCGTAGGGTCGGTAACCCTCGCGTGGCAGGGTGTGGCTTTCAATTCCAATCAACTCGACTGGGATCCCCCCTACGTGGGCGTCCCAAACGATGGCCGTCTCCCCGCCTACCAAAGCCTTCCAACGCTCCAGATGTCCACCGTCTTGATCAATCACGGCAGACATCACATTCCGCATCGAAAAGGGTCTCTTCCGACCCGGGTTTGTCTGGTCGTCAAAAATTTCGCCGACTGTCGCAAAGCCGAATTCATCGTCGGGGGTTTCAAAATCACAGATCGATCGAGAAGCCTCGTCCTCCGAATCCATTCTACGGGGAGCGGACTCGCCTGGAACCCTATAGCTGTACCGGTAATGGTCGTAAAGAATTCGGTAGGCGTCAGCGACGGTTCCCGCATAGTGCTGCGCCTGCCCATTCGGCCCCATGATCCGCTCGTAACCCCCGATCGCGAGTTCATCCTCAGCGGAAACCGAACCAGCGGCTTCAAGTGCGCGACGGCCGGTCAAAACCATTGAAGCCTCTTGCGTCATGATCAACGTGCCGCGGGTATGCATCAGCATGGTGGCCAATGCGTCGAAGTAGGCCTGGGCACCAATGTTCACGCCCCCGACAATCAAATTCACTTCGCCACCGGCTTGGGTAAAGGTCACGATCCGGCGAACGACCCGGGCGGTCGAATCAAGATTCTCCGTTCCGCTATCCATTGAAATTCGAGCGCCGCTGGAAACCGCAACCCACTCCAAGGGAACTTCCAGCCTTTCAGCCAAATCAAAAGCAGCCACTAGGCGATCGCATTCCGGAGCGGAGAGAGCGCCCATTCCACGGGTGGGGTCCGACAGCACGAGCACCCGGCGCAGCCCTTCTGGCACCTTGGCGGTGGGGGTCGAAATCACGCCGAGCACCACACCCGATTGATTTTCTCCATGGGAGCGTCCCGCCACACTCGTCGCCGCAGGAGAGGTCGCCTCGAGGTCGAGGTCATACTCCTCAAATGTTCCATCCGGCAACGGATTCACGTCGCGGTCCTCAGTCCGGTCAATCAGATCACGGTCACCGGTTGTTAGCATCTTGATGACTTCGTACGGGTAGGGCTGATTGTTTCTCCGGGAAGCCATCACCCGCCGCTCGTAGTCTCCGGCGGGCACCAGTGCATCACGATGAGGGTCTCTCATCGCAATTTCCATCTGGCCACCCAGGTCGACAATTTCGATCTCGCGAGTCTTAGGCGCCGCCAAAGGGTCTTCGGGGTCGAGAAGATTCAAGCGGGCAACGACTTTGTCGAGACCCAGATGGCGAGTCGCCGGGGCGAGGCGACGAGATACCTCTTCCACTGATTCCTGGTCGAGATACACCGCGGGCGCAACAAAAATTGCGATGCGGTTCCATTGAAGGCGACGTCGGGCATCCCGGACCTGGAGAATTCGACGCAAGCTCCGGGTCGCCCGGTAAAAAACCCGCTCAAACCCCGGAAGGTGATTGGAGAGTTCCGGCCCCGCCTCCGATGCCCGATCGCGGGCGTCGGCAAGAACGAAGATCCGCTCATCCGCGGGCATGTCAGTTGCCCGACCGTGAAAAGAGTAGACGCCTTCCTCAGCCGGAATGCGTTCCAACTCGAAATTGGCGTAGCGAGACAGATCAATTCGTTCCGCTGTTTCCGGGTGTAGGTCGTAGTGATTGCGAAGCACCACTCCACCTGAAACCCGTTCCCAGGTCTTGAATAGGTGATCCATTCCCCCTGATTTTCCCAGCAGCCCTAGGGTGAAGCGGCCACCGGGCAGTTCGCGGCCCAGCAGAGGCTCAATTTCGGCTTTCACAGCAGCAAAGTCCAATACTTCGCTGGGCGGCAGAACAACTTCAACCGCATAGAGGCTCGTGTTCGCTTCCTGCTCTGTCATGCCTTGGGCGGTTTTAAGAAGACGCTCCGTTGTGGCCATGAGAGTGTCGGCCCGCGCATAAGCCACGAGAACAAAGCCTCTTTCTGGATATTCGACGCAATGAACTCGCTCGTGATCCACCTGAATAGTTCGATACCCAATCGGAATCCGGGGCGAGTAACGCCTCTGCGTGTGAGCCGCCAAGGCAATTTCCCGGCGAGCGACATCCTTTGAGCTGATCCACTGGCCCACACGATCAAAGACACTCCGGGGGGCTGCCGCCACCTCCAGCAAGATGTGGGCGGCGGGAACTGTCGGCTCATGCTCGGCCGAAGCAATCCATCGCTCAACCTCACCTGAAACCCGTGCCGCTCGTCGCTCGATCCCCGGCTTTAGGAAAGCCAGGTAAGTCAACTCGAGCGCCGCGTCGGCGACGGCATCACTGACTTGCGGTCGCAAACGCGCGATTCGGGCAATGGAGTCGGACAGAGCCTGATCTTCCGAAAGATTGACGCCCACCTTGGCCAGCTCTTGTAGGCGACGCAAAAGGGCTAAGACCAGCCGATAGCGAAGCTCGGTCTCGCGCTGGGCCGAAAACATACGCAGGATGACCCGAAGGAGTCCGTCGCTCGGCTGAAGATCCGGAACTCCGTATCGCGCAAGAGCCCGACCCACAATGTCCAAATACGCGGGTTCTATTCCGCTGCCCTCTGCTCGTATGCGTCGGATATACATCCGAAATCGCGCATCGTTAGAAGGACCACTTTCACCGGAAACCGATGCACGGGGAGACCGGACAAAGACCTCTTCGAGATCGATAAAGGTCCCAATCTCGCCACGAATCTCGGCGAGCTGCTCAAGAAAGTCTCCGGGAAGCGTGTCGGAAACCGGGGCTTCGAGAAAGTCAACGAGTTGCTCACCCCGGACCGGATTCGCATCGTACCCGAGAATGACCCGCCGAACTTCCTCGCGAACACTCTTTAGCGCGGCGCTCCGAACTTCTGTATTCGCCCTAGAAACGCGCATCAAATCGGGCGTTTCTTCACGCGACCCATCTGCTCCAAGGAAGAGGATTTCCAGCGGGTCCGCCTGCTCGGGCAGTCCGAGCCGCCGAGAACTATGCGAATCTGCTCCGTCAGCGATATCTGGGTCGATGACCAGCAGGGGCTCACCCGCAGCCACTTGCTGACCACTGTGTACGCTGATTTCACGAACCACACCGGCAATCGGCGCCTGAAATCCGATCTCCATTTTCATCGCTTCGAGGAGACCCAGAGGCTGTCCAGCTTCCACGGTCTCGCCCACTGCGACATGAACAGCAACGACCATGGCTGGCGTCCCGGATCGAACTTGACCCGCGGTCTGAAGCCCATAGGTATAGGGGGCCCCGTCGACTTCCAATCGAATTCCGAGCTCCGACGCATCGTATTCGATGCGTCGGACGCGGTCGTCGAGAATCAGCCGAGCCTGGTGGTGACCTTCCTCCCGCATCTCGGCGGCCACAACGGCCCCTTCGAGATGGACTCGATAGCGCCATGACCCAATCGCATAAACGGTCAGCTCATAACTCTCCCGGTCATGAGTCAAATCGATTCTTTGACCCTCCGCCGGGGGAAGCGACTCTCGAGAAAGAGCAGAGGAATCCGCGTAAAATGCATCGCGCGCCGCTGCACGCGCCTTTTGGTAAGCGATAATCGCAGCGGCCACAAAGGCGTCACGGGCCTGTGGTAGATCGCGCGCTCGGTTTTCTGCTCTCTCTGCATTCCACCGGTCCAGCCAAGTCGTGTCAACCGGGCCCGCCCGGTAATCAGAAGCGCGAAGCAATTCGATCAAATACCCTTTGTTGCTTGCGCCCCCTTCAACGACGAGCTCGAAGTCTCGTAGAGCACATTCCAGGCGAGCACGCGCTTCATCGCGGTTATCCCCGATGGCAATGACTTTGGCAATCAACGAGTCGAAATCAGACGAAACGTCCGTTCCAGACGTGACACCCGAATCGATTCGAACACGCGGACCCAAGGCTCGGTCGAAACGCGCGATGAAACCGGGCGAAGGGAGAAATCCTTGATCGGGATCCTCGGCACAAACACGTGCCTCGATGGCAACGCCCCTCTCCTCGAAATCCAGATCCGCCAGGGATTCGCCCCGGGCAATCCGGATCTGAGTCTGCACTAGGTCCACCCCCGTGATTTCCTCGGTGATGCCGTGCTCAACTTGTAGTCTCGGATTGACCTCCAGGAAGAAGTATTCGGTTCCGCCCAGTAAAAATTCAACCGTCCCGACCCCGACGTAGCCCACCTGGGTCGCCATCTCGACGGCGGATTGCTCAAGGGCAGACCGAGTCGATCGGTCGAGACCCGGAGGCGGGGCTTCCTCGATCACTTTTTGATGCCGCCGCTGAACCGAACAATCACGGCTCCCCAGGGCTATCACGTGCCCGTGCTGGTCAGCGGCAATTTGAACTTCGATGTGACGACCCCCTATGACCATCTTCTCGAGAAAAAGATCCCCGTTGCCGAAAGCCGCCTTCGCCTCCGCTGCGGCGGATCGAAAAGCTTCGTCGAGTTCACTCTCCTTCCGAACGATTCGAATGCCACGACCACCCCCTCCAGCGGTCGCTTTCACCACCAAGGGAAACCCGATTCGAGCCGCTTGCTCGTGGGCTTTTTCAAGGCTGGCTACGGCACCGCCACTCCAGGGGGTGACGGGAACACCCGCCTCCTCAGCCAAACGTTTGGAAGTGATTTTATCGCCGAGCATACGCATCGCTTCGGCTGAGGGGCCCAGGAAAAGAATTCCCTCGGCGGCTAAGCGTTGGACAAAAACTGGGTCTTCGGAAACAAAACCCCAACCCGGCCAAACCGCATCCGCCGAAACCTCGCGTAAGGCGGCGATGAGGCGATCATGGTCGAGATAGGCGGCCACTGCCCCTCCCTCGCTGGGCAACTCAATGGCGCGGTCGGCATGTCGAACGAAGGGCGCGTCTCGATCGGGACGCGTATAGAGAGCGACGACTTCCATGTCACTGTCCTCGACGGACCGCAACGACTTGACGGCTCGAATACATCGCAGAGCCGGTTCTCCCCGATTGACGATGGCGAGTTTTTTGATCCGGCTAGGTTGAGTCAAGATGCAAGCCTCTCAATGAGTAAGGACGAGGGAAGTCGGCAAGCGAAGGCGACGACGCGGCCATGATGAGACAACGATAAATCTGCTCCGAAAAGAACGCCTCGTTTGCGAAGTTCAGGGATTCTCTCACGCTGGGTAATCGAAAGCTTCGAGGGATCCGTACCCAGTCGCTTCGCGATCCGATTACACGCCAACGCCCGCACGGCATGGCTGAGACGCTCGGGGGTCAACGGTTCGCCCGAACTGACTTGAAGCCAATCATGACCCACAACAAGGTTTTCCTCGCTCTCTTGGATCGGAGTCACCCGGGCGTGCACCGCGCTCCCCTCCACCCATTCGATCGCCAGGGCCCGTCGGGAAGCGCCGTGGCACACGACACCGCGACGAACTTCCGGGCGATTCAGCCCTGATTTCCAACTCTTCGGTTCCGGTTCAAGATCGACTTCAAAGCGGATCGGCGAGAAGATCGTCGCGGGCAGCTGCTTCTTGAAAAGTTTGTAAGCAGCTTCCTTAGCGGCCCAATGGCACCACCGCTCACGAGACGGACTCGAGGATCGAGCGATTGCCTCACGTTCGTCCGCTCGACAAATCCGAGCATCGAAACGAACCCGGGTCTCTTCGACCTCGGCTTCAAGGTCGATCACGTCGACGATATCATTTCCCACCATTGCGCAACTCCACGGGGCCTGGGGCCGGCTTGCCCCCCCCTTTCGCGAAATGCGATTCCTCCATCCGTTCCAATTGGCTCAAAATTTGTCGCGTGAGGTCACGGGATCGGCGGACACCCCGCGCATCCGACTTAGGTTCGATAAGGGATAGGGAAACCCTAAGCGTGTCGCCGCGGGCTGGGTAGCGACTCCAGGTCGATTGGTGCTCCCCTCTCAAATAGACGCACATCACTTGGCAGCCTTCGATCGCACCAACGATCCGTCCAACGCCCCACGCCGCCTTCTCATCACAGATTCTTCCCGTTCGGCTTCGACCTCCTTCCGGAAAGAGCAGCGCCGTCTCACCTCGACTCAGCAGGTAACCGACCCGATCGAGAACCTCGGCCACATCCTGCCGACTGCCGCCTCGACGAATTGGAATGCATTTGGCAAGAAAGACCAGAAGTCGGGCAAGGTGTGTGCGAGCAAAGTTGGTCTCTTCCGGCGTGTTCCAAGGTAAAGAATCGTAATGAACCACGTATCGCCACGTCGGGGCGAGGGCCCACGCGATCAGAAAAGAATCAATCAGCGTGAGATGATTGGCGCAAATGAGCAAAGGTCCGCTGGAGTCGGATCGAAGGCGAGCAAACGTGCGACGCGCCTCCACGACATCGTCAATCCGGTATCCAAAACCAAAACGCAAAACCCATGCCGCCGCCGGAACCCAAATCGGCGCAACCAACCATCCGACAGCACGCTGCCACGCATGCTGACGCCGAATACGCGCCTCCACGACACGCGCGCCGGAGCTGGAATCCGATTTGGACACGCCGTTTTGAGGTGAGGCCGCTGCGCCCCGGGCAAGAGTTTCATTGCCGAGGGCACATCCGCCGTTCAACCGAGCTTGGATGAAATCAAGGAGACCGCATCGCCGACGGTGTTGACCGAATCGACATCTTCGTCCTCGATCTCGATGTCAAATTCATCCTCGAAGGCAATGACGACATCCACTAAGCGGGCCGAATTGACCTTTAGGTCATCCAGGATGTTCGTTTCCGACGAGACGGCTTGCAGAGCCTCCTCGTTCTTGACCCAGGGGGTGAGGATCTTTACGACACTCTCTTGAATCTGGGCTTGGTCCATTTCTCATCCTCCGTTTCAGTCCTGTCAGGACGCTCTCAAAGTCGGCCGAGTGCGCGGCCGTTCAATCGTGCCACCGTTTGAATACGAGGCAAGCGTTGACGTCTCCAAACCCGAACCCGGCCTTGACGAGCACCTCGAGATCCGAGACTTCTCGCAGAGTATGGGGAATCGAGGACGAATGGGCCTCAATTTCTGGATGAACATCTTCGCAGTTGATCGAAGGGTGAACAAACCCCCCCCGGATCATCAAAATCGAGGCGACGGATTCGACAGCCCCGGCGGCGCCAAGTGAATGCCCGATCATGGATTTCGTGGACGTAATCGGAGGCAACTCACCCGGACCCCGGCCCAGCGCGGCGGCCCAGGAGCCCACCTCCTTGGGGTCGGCTCCCGTCGCCGTCAGATGACCGTTGATCGCATCCACGTCGTCCGGAGAGACAGCCGCATCGTCTAGGGCCACTTGAATACAGCGGCGGACACTCTCGGGGTTGGGGGCCGTCATACTTCCCCCCATGCGATGGCCGCCACAATTGATCGCCTGGCCACCCACTTCGGCATAAATTCGCGCGCCTCGACGCCGTGCCGAATCCTCGCTCTCCAGCATCAAGACCCCGGCCCCAGAGCCCGGGATGAAGCCGCCCGCCGAGGCGCTCATCGGGCGAGAAGCCTTTTCCGGCGCATCATTGGAGGCCCGATTCAGAACTCGCATGGCGTCGAATCCGGCCCAAATGTAATGGCTCGCCGCTTCAGCCCCGCCGCAAAGCATTCGCTCTGCCCGACCCATGCGAATCCGCTCAAGCCCCATCGCGATTGCCTCAGTGCCCGTGCTGCAGGCACTGGAATTCGTGGTGACTTGGTTCCCGAGGGCAAACTGACCTGAAATCCGAGCCGAAATCCCGCTGGCCATGACTTGCTCGACGGCCGTCGATCCGAGGCGTCTCGCTTTCCCGGAATCGGTCAGGGGGACGACCTTAGTTCCAATCGTGTCCATTCCCCCTATGCCCGTTCCGAGGATGGCCCCGGTGTCCCAGTCGACCACATCGCCGTCTGGGGCCGGGCGCTCGAGGCCCGCATCGAGCCATGCTTCAAGGCTCGCCAGGCTCGCGTACCGATGGCTCATGTTCATGGCCAGTAGCTCGTCTTCTGCGAAGGCCTCGCTCACCCGCTCCTCGACACCCTGCGGAACCCCGGCCACCGTACAACCGAATTTACTCTCCGCCATTTGGTCAACGTGGCGAATTCCAGATTGTCCCTTGCGCAGTGCATCTTCGTACTCGGCGAGACCGACTCCATTGGGGGCCACCACCCCCATACCGGTCACGACCACGCGGCGCGTCATTTCCGAACCCCCATGCCGGACAGTTCACCTGAACACACCACGGTGCCATCCTCCAATTTCATTTCAACCTCAGCTCGAAGCTTCATCCGACGGAAAAACTTGACCTTTCCAGTTGTCGTCACCCGGTCTCCCGGCAGGACTTGCCCAGAGAAATCGACCGAACAATCCGTGAAGACCGTGACAACTTTTTCAAGCTCTTCCTCGGAAGCTTCGAGGGCGTACAGATAAAGCCCCTGAGCCACCACGCCCGCTTGGGCCATCGTCTCAACCAAGATGACGCCCGGAGTGATCGGGTTCCCCGGAAAATGGCCACGGTAAAAATCTGCGTCTTCTGGAAACCGGTAGCCGGCCACGATGTGTTCTCGATCGAGCTCGTGAATGGTCTCGATGAAACGAAAAGGCTCCTGCTGGGGGACCCGTGCTAGCACTTCCTCTTTGCTCAACTCGCTACCCACCGTACATGCCCCCGTTGACATGGATCACACTTCCATTCACATAGGCGGCCCGGTTCGCCAAGAATGAAACCACGTCGGCGACTTCCTCCGCAGTCCCCATTCGCCCCTGCGGGATACGGCCGAGAATCGCGGCTTTCACCTCATCAGGCAATTCTTCGGTCATCTCCGTTTCGATGAAGCCCGGCGCGACAGAATTGACCAGAATATCGCGACCGGCGAGTTCCTGGCTGAGGGATTTAGTAAAGGCGTCGAGTCCCGCCTTCGCCATCGTGTACGGAATTTGGCCGGCGTTACCCGTATGGCCCACCACGCTTGAAATATTGATGATCCGACCCGACGATTTGCGAAACATGAAGCGTCGCAAAACCATCTTCGTCAGATACCAAGTGCCGCGGGCCAGTTGGGTCACCGCGTCATATTGCTCCAAGTTCATGGTCAACATCGGCGCATTGACGTTATAGCCGGCGTTGTTGACGAGGACATCGACACCACCCGCCTCCGCCTTGATGACCTTGATCGCGGCATCAACCTCTTCCTCAACCGCCAAATCGGCCCGGACCGAGAAAGCTCCGGGCAACTCGGCGAGGAGTTTCTGGGCCTTTTCTTCGCTGGATCGATAGTGCAATCCGATTCGATAACCGTCCGCAGACAATTGGCGCGCGCAGGCTGCGCCGATTCCCGTTGCTCCGCCTGTCACCAGAGCAACACCCGCCTCATTCATCGCTCCATCCTCCCACCGCGGGAGTTTGCCGAGGGAAGCGGGTAATCGGGATAATCGATGTCCCGGAAGAGGCCTACTCTTGCGCCTTGAATCGTGTAAATCTCGTCATCGTCGACCAGAAGCCGCGCGTCGCCGATGACCATCGAGGCTCCGGCGTTCTGGAGTTCCGTGTAGCGCTTGACCTGGATTTCGTAGCGAATGACTGCGTCGTGGGGACGAATTTGACCAAAGAATTCAACCTCACCACAGCCCAGCGCACGGCCACTCCCCAGTCCACCGCGCCAATTGCAGTAAAAGCCCAGCAGTTGCCACACGCCGTCTAGGCCAAGGCAGCCCGGCTGCACGGGGTCTCCCTGGAAATGGCATTGGAAGAACCAATCGTCCAGATTCACATCCCGCTCGGCCACGATTTTTCCCCGTGCACCCCGGGCCGAAATTTCGAGCACTCGGTCCACCATCAACATCGGCGGAGTCGGAAGCCTCGCCTTGAGACCCGAAGGGGCATCTTCGACCAGTCGTCCGTAGGCAAAGGCTAGGAGTTCGGATTGGTCGAACTGATCTCGTGATTTGAATTCGTCGTATTTCATTTTCAAGAATCGCCCGGTCCGAAACGAAGTAAATAGGAGGACCAAGTTAAACCGGATCCCACCCCCACCACGGCCAGATCATCCTGGTCTTCCCATTTGTCCCACTCTTGGGAGATCACCGAACCGGAGCTGGCCGCACCGGTGTTACCGTAGAACTCGGCGTTGCTGTGATGAAGCTCGGAAGGAATATCACACCGCTTGCAAACGGCTTCCAGCATTCGGAGGTTGGCCTGATGGCCGATAAAGTGAAGAGGACGATCACTATCGCACTGCTCTTCCTTGATCGCTCGGTAGAGACGCGCAGTTTTTTTGATCGCGAACATTTGAACTGTCCGGCCTTCCTGGGCAAAATATCCCTCTCGGGGAATTAAGACTTTGTCATTGCCCGAGGGATTCGATTCGAGTCGGCTTTGAACCACACGGGCGCGCCCCTTGTGTCGCGGCGACAAAACCGCGGCAAGCCCCGCATCGCCCCATAGAACCGCCGCAGAACGGTCGGAGTAATCCACCGTCCGCGTCATGGATTCCATGGCGACCAAGAGAATGTAGTCGGGAAGAGACTCGGGTTTCATCATGTCGAGCACCCGCATTCCTGCGAGAAAACTCGTGCAGGCGGAGTTCACGTCGAGAGACGGCGCTTCGATTTCGAGCAGGCGTGATAAATTGCAAGCCTCGGCCGGGGAAACCGTGTCCGGTGCACAGCTTCCCCCCACGACGAGACCAACGTCCGCTGCCGTGATACCCGCCCGCTCTAAGGCCAATCGAGCCGCCCGAGCGCCCAACTCCGCGTTGCTGTACTGGGCCGCCTCCAGCGATGCTCGAGTTTCGGAATTCCGAGTCTCTCGGAGATAGTCGAGAGGCAAGACGGTTCGCCGGGAGCGAATTCCGACCCGCTCCATAATCCACTGCTCGGACGTGCCGATGTCGAGGGACTCAAGAAAGCTATTGGTGATTTCGTTTTCGGGATGAAAGTGCCCGAAGCCAAGAAGGTTCATCCACGCACCCCTCTGGCGGTGTGGCCGCCCGGTAAAAGCTGCCTATCGATGGTTTGGCTCATTCGTGGATCCCGATCTTCTCAACCCGAGCCCGCTCGCCAGGGATCGTTACGATCTCCCTCGCATTCCGGGCCTGACTTTCAGCGGGGCGACGCGGCGCGCGAAGGCCCTCTTTTTCTTCTCTCGATTAGGGCCAAATACCGCTCCCGGGGGACGGTAGCCCCGGCAAACGCATTTGCAGGATCACCGAACGCAAATGTCTTGCAAAAACTGGGTTTTCGGATCGCTTTTGTCTGCCTGGCCCATTATGACTCAGAGTCATCAGAGTTCAACGCAACGCCCAGCTGCACTTCTCGAGCCAATGCGGGTAGCTCTGTCAAAGAGACAGGCTGAATGCACACCCCGGGGGGGAATGCTTCGACGAGGCGTCTGGAGTACCCGCGATCGGAACGGGACTCGACGATGACAACAAGGCCGCGGTCCGCCTCCCCTCGAATCAAGCGCCCACCCATTTGTTTCAAGTGCAACAGCATCTTGCCGAGTCGGTAACGATCGAAAGCATTCAGCCCAAGATCACGGATCCGGGCCTCGCGACGACGACGTAATTCCGTGGGGACCTCGAAGGGCAGTTTTTCAATGACCACGGCCTGCAACGCGTCCCCGGGCAGATCAACCCCCTGCCAGAAAGTCCTAGCTCCCAGAAGAACGGCGCCGCCTGGGGCGTTCCGGAAACGACCCACGAGGCTAGCCGGATCACTTGCCGTCCGGTCGGGCCATAGCACTTCGATTCCCTCGCCCTCAAGCGTCATCTCGAGTCGCTCGGCGACTGCCCGCATCCGACGAAGGCTGGTAAAGAGTCCCAACGTACGCCCCCCCAATAAGCGGGCCAGCAAAGCGATGGCTTCCGCCGTTCGCGCCACCAGTTCGTCGGCATCGGTTGGATCGGGAAGAGCCGCCACCCGCATCTGCCCCTCATAGTCGAAAGGACTCTGAATAGACAACCGATCAACCCCAAAGGCGGCCCGCTCCTCCAGCTCCAATTCGCCAAGCGCCGCGAATGCATCGCCACCGACGAAGAGACTCGCCGAGACTGCCGCAAACGATTTGCGGCTTTCCAAAAATTCCCGATGAAACGCACCCGCTGGAGAAACCGGCCTGAGGGCGAGAACCCAGCGGTCATAAGGAACGGCCAGGCGGTCGAACGCGGCCACAACCTCATCAGCGTCGGACCCGAATGCTGTTCTCAAAGCGCCGGCGGCATCCCGAAGAGCCATGCTGTTTTTTTCGACGGGGGTCGGGCCCTCAGCAGGTGACGTCGGCGTTTCCTCGAAGGTCCACTCAGCTCGGGCATCGAGCTCTTCGGCGAGCCGCGCAAGCGATTCGAGTCTTCCGGCTGCCGCTTCCGCGCAACGCGCTGCGTCAGGAAAGGCGCGTTCCGCATCGGCGGGCAGTTCCACCTCACCCCAATCTCCAGCCCGGGCCGAAATGGTTCGACCGATCGCTGCAAAATCGAGGGCGAGCGCACGCCGGGTTTGATGGACCGTCTTCTGGGCTTCCAAGCGCTGCTTTCTCGGCAAGAGAGCTCGAGCCGGCTCACGGCCCGGGACCGACGATGGGGTGCCGAACACTTCATCGATTCGCTCCATTAACTCCTCAGGCCGAACGGTCTCGGCATAAACGTCATCAGCCACTCCAGAGAGCTCATGCCCCTCGTCTGCAATCACATGACCGAAGCGGGGGTAATCCGGAGGCCAACGCAGCAAGAGATCATGGTTCGCCACAATTAAATGAGCCTTACTAAGGGCCGCCCGGCGCCGGCCAAAGGGGCATCGCTTCTGATGGGCGCATTCCTCCCGACTACATTGTTCCGCCCGCTGCGCCACAGAGCCGTGCACCAAGTCGCGCAGAATCGCATGACGTGCCAGAAGCGATGAGGGCAGCGAGCCCACCTCGCCCGCCCCACGGTTACGCGCACAGCCGAGCAGAGTCGCAAAAGCCATCCGGTCCTCGGTCAGGATTTCGGTGTCGGCCCCGCGCGTCAGCACCTCTTGGAGTCTCTTTTCGCAGATGTAGTTCGCTCGGCCTTTAATCGAAAGCGCCTGAAGCTGTGGATAACCGAGCATACGGGCGGCCGCCGCAATATCTTTTTCAAGGAGCTGATCCTGCAGAAGCTTGGTTCGCGTAGAAAGAAGGACAGGATCCCGCTCGCCCGCCTCGGCTCTTTGGACCGCAAAGGGAATAGCCGCCGCGAGATAGGCCAACGATTTGCCCACCCCGGTCCCCCCTTCCAACAGCAGACTGCCGCCTTCGCCGAGGTTACGCGCGAAGGCGCGCATCAACTCGACCTGCTCGGGTCGAGCCCGATAATGATCGAAATGACGGCGGCCTCGTTCTTCGTCGAGCAACACCGCAGCGATCGCGTCCGCATCGAAAGGCACGGGAGCTTCTCGTGTTTCGCCAATTTCAAGAAACTGACCCGGCGCTTCTTGGTCCAAGTCGTCGAACCCATCGGGGATCAAGGCACGCCAGGGAGTAGTTGAAACAAAACGGTCCAGAGCGCGAGCCGCGGCGGCATAGCGACGTGCGAGTTGTCCTGCAGCAATTGCGACCAACACCTCCAGCAGGTCCATCGCCATCCCCTCAGCACTCGTCGCCGGCGGGCGGTCGAGGAGAGGGAGCGTCAGAGCCTCCAGGCCGAATGAAGCCGCATCGGGATGCGCCACAGAAACGAGGTCGAGTGTGTCAAGAGCACGCGCTTTCGCCAAACCGGGCGACACGCTTCGACTTAAAAAAGGGCGCACGGCGGTCACGTCGTGAACCACCCAGGTACGCTGGGACAACTCGGTCGCCAGCGCCTTTAGGACCTGAAGATCTGGCTCTCCGCTGGAACCCCAGTTCAGAGTGACCCAACGGGCATTCGAGACGTCTGGGGCATTCAGCAAAACAAGAGCCAGCTCAAGAATCTGAGAGGTCCTCGAATCGGGTGCACCCTGTGTCACGACCGTACAGAGAGCGAGTGGTCCCGTTGCCTCGACAAAAGGCACGAGATCATTGAGCCGCTGCGGCAGCTCTCGACCACAAGCCGCCAGCGGAATTCCGAGCACACCCGAGCCGAGCACGGATCCGGCTTTGAGATCAGACGTAGATGCCGCCCTTGAAGTCACGGTCTTGCTTGATCATGACATTGATCAGGGCCGGCTTGCCCGATGCCGCCGCCCGCTCAAGCGCTGGCCGAAGTTCGTCCGGGTGCTCGACCAATTCACCGTGTCCCCCCAGAGCTTCGACCACCTTATCGTACCGGGTCCGACGGAGAAGCGTTCCGTCCAGTCGATCCCAGCCCAACATGGCCCCCTGCGGGCGCATCATCTGTCCCCAAGCGGCGTCATTGCCCACGATGCCGATGATGGGAAGATCGAAACGAACCGCCGTATCGAACTCAAAACCGTTAAGTCCAAAAGAACCATCGCCGTAGACGATCACCACGCGCTTATCGGGGTGAGCGTGTTGCGCCGCCAACGCAAAGGGGGCGCCTACACCCAGGGTTCCGAGGGGTCCCGGATCCATCCAGGCCCCCTCACCCTTGACCGGAATAATCTTGGCGGCTGTCGCCACGATGTCGCCGCCGTCCCCTATCACAATCGGAGCTTCAAGAGTTTCAAGCCAGTCTCGCACCTCTCGACACATCCGTTGCGAGTCGATCGGCACCTCGTCGCTGTTCAGCTTGGACTGAACCTTTTCCTCGGCTGCTTCCTCAATGACCCGGAGTTCGTCACGCCAGCCCGAATAATCGAGCGTCACGCCTTGATTCTTCATCTCTTCCAGCAGCAAATCGAAGCTACAGCCCAGGTTACCCACGAGCGGCACGTCGGTCCCACGGTTCTGGCCGATCAGCGTCGCGTCCATTTCAAGCTGAATAATTTTGGCGTCTGCCGGAATGGTCTGGCCAAAGCGCATTCTGAAGTCGAGCAACGTCCCGGCCAGCAAAATACAATCGATCTTCTCCATGGCATCTCGGCGAGATCGGTTCAAAAATTCGGGGGAATCCCACGGCACCGTGCCTCTTCCCATTCCGTTCGTGTACGTCGGTATATGGGTTTCGCCGATGAAACGATTCATGGCCTCACTGCCCTGGGACCACTTCACGCTGGTTCCGGCCATCAGCATCGGTCGTTCGGAGGCCTTCAAGACTTCAATGGCATTCCGGACTTCATCACGATCCGGGGACAAGCGAGGCGGCTCGGTCCGGATTCTGGGAATCGTGACGTTCTCCCACTCGCACTGACCATTCCAAGTGTCCATCGGGATTTCGAGGTACGCCGGGCCCGGAATCCCCGAGACGGCATGACGGATCGCCAATTCGACAAATTCGGGGATGCGATCGGTGCTGTACACCGCATCGCAATATTTCGTAATCGGGCGGACGACGCCGAGGTGATCCATTTCCTGCAAAGAACCCTTCCGGAGCTGACTAAACGGGCCCTGTCCACCAAAAATGAGGATCGGGGAATTCGCCCGCCAAGCATTCGCAATACCCGTGACTCCGTCGGTGACTCCAGGGCCGGCCGTAATCGCGGCCACACCGATGCTGCCCGGATTGCAGCGGGCCCAGGCATCGGCTGCGTGAACCGCGGCTTGCTCGTGACGGACGTCGATGATCTTGATCCCCTCGTCGAGACAGCCGTCGTAGAGGGGCATGATATGCCCTCCTGAAAGCGTAAAGAGGACATCGACACCTGCATTCTTGAGGGCTCGCGCAGCGAGTTTTCCACCGTGTACCGGCATCGGGCACTCCTATCGTTCTTTACTTGAGGGACGGAGAGAACGTCTCCGTTTGCAGCCAGCGCGAGCCTCCAGAGGGAGAACCCAGGACGACCAAGCCGACCGTCCCCACGCGCCAGAATTATCGTGGCCCCTGACGTTATCACCCTACGCTGTCGGAGCGCCAACGCCTCGGAGATCACGGTCCGGCCAGGGCGCCCGGAGAAGGAGCCTCTGCGGAAAGGGATAGGGACCCTCTATCAAAGAAGAAAAGGCGGAGCCCAAGAGGCTCCGCCCTCCAAAAAGAGACTCAATCCGGCGGACCGCTCGATCCGAGGGGCCCGCCGGATGTGTGGCTAGTCGGCCAGGGTGAAATCGGCCCGGCGGTTCAGCGCCCAAGCCGCCGGTGTATTGCCCTGCGCGGCGGGGCGGAGTTCCCCATAGCTGACGATGGTCAGCTGGTCCGAGGGCACGCCAAGGTTCTCCAGATATCGCTGAACCGAGGCGGCCCGCCGTTCACCCAGGGCCAGGTTGTATTCCTCGCTGCCCCGATTGTCCGTGTTCCCCGCAATCACGATCCGGGCGCCCGTTGCTTTTAGGGCCGTCGCTCCGGTGCGCAGAGTATCGACAGCATCGGGGCGAATGTTCGACTTGTCGAAATCAAAGTAGACCGGCGGCACATCGATCCACTCGTTGACTTCGGTGATGTCCGTCTCTTCGACCACGTTGGTCGCACCCGCGTCGCTAAACTCACTCCCAGTCGAGGCGTCATCCTTCTTTTCCTCGGTGGAGGCGCATCCGACCAATCCGATCAACAGCGCAGTCACGAAACACAGCACGAGCCTCGACCCAGCGGATCGAGGCGAAAGGAGAGCTATTCGCTTCATGGGTGCTTGATTCCTTTCGATGGAACTTCTGAGAAGTTTCCGGTGAGCGCAGATTCCTCAAGCACACTCCGGACCGACATTGAGAGCCAAAAGCCGCGTGTCATGCAACCTGTGACCCTGACTGTCCGGATGATGGAGATTCCTGCCGGATGGCGCAAGCTTAGCCAGGGCTTCAGAGGGCTTCCTTCGAAAAGGCCGATTCGGCGGCCTGCGAGCGTCGCGAGCGGCCAAGCCCCTTCTACTCCACACTGCGGCCCGGGGCCCCTTCCCAATCAAAAATCAGGACCTGTCTTTTGTGCCCAAGGCCGCCCTTTCCCAACCCGACTCGCCCTCGCTGCCCCTCAGCGAATGGAATCGCCGTCGTGGGCGTCGTCTGGCCATCACGAGCCATCCCCTGAGCCAGACGTTCAGCATGGTGTTCACCCAACACCTGCCCACTCTCGCCCTCGTGGCATTGGGCGCCAGCGAAACCGTTGTGGGACTCCAAAGTGCCTTTGGCATCGCAGACCTGCTTCGGCTCCCCACCCTCCGAGCAGTATCGGTCTTCTCCAAACGGTCCATCCTCATCGCGGGCCAAGCAACCGCACTCTTCGCCGCGCTCCCCATGCTGGCCTTCCCATGGCTTCTGGAGGCCTCACAGGCGGGCTCATCGGACGCGGTCCTGATTGCCCTTTTGAGCCTCATGGGCGTGGTCGCCGGAATGAGGATTTCAGACACCGTCTGGTTTCCTCTGCTTCGCAGCTACGTCGAAGCGGATGCCATAGGCCGGTTTTTTGGAACCCTCCGCTCGGGCTGGCACTTGACCTTGATCGTCTACTACGTCGCAGCCAGCCTTTGGCTTCTTCACGACCCACAGGGTTTTGGTCCGCTGTTTGCGGTGGCGTGGGGGCTGGGGGTCCTCCGGATTCCGTTGATCCGACGTCTACCGGAACGCAATGAACGAACCGGTGAGCGCATTCGGGCACGGGAGGCGATGGCCTTAGTTTTTCGAAACCCTCTCCTGCGGCGATACCTCACCGGGGTCGGCATGGCAGCGGCCATCCGCGGGAGCGTCGTGCCTTTTGTCCTCGTCATGATGAGACGAGAAATTGGCTTCTCGGACGGTGAGATTCTCTACACCACTGTCGCATCCTTCGCCGGCGGATTTGCTTCTCTCTACCTCGCTGGCCGGGCGGTCGACCTTTTTGGGCCCCTGCCCCTCTTTGTCATGACGGCACTCGGCAACGCGCTGCTGATCGCCTCGCTTTCTGGAGTCGAGCAAGCGAGCCCGGCGACCCTCCTGGGCCTGGTCGGATTCTTCTTTGCTTTCTCAGCGCTGACCGCCGGCTTTGGGGTGGCGGATACCCATGTCTTGTTTCGGCTGACGCCGCCGGAAGCGCCGGCTCGAATGCTCGTCATCGCGCTGACCGTGTCCGCAGTCCTGGGAAGCTCTGCCCCTCTACTGGCCGGCGTTGCCCTCGAGCATTGGCTGAGTGATCCGGAGACCGATGGGCTAGTGGTCTACCATAGTTTTTTCTTAATCGCGGCCGCCGTACAGGGATGTGTTTTTTGGCCCCTGCGTGGTTTTCGAGACTGAGGAACGCCGGCGGATCGGCCAGGCTCCGAGAAGAAGGCACCGGAACCACCGAGGTGAAATCAATGACAGAAATGAGAACCACCCCGGATCGACAACTTTTGCTGGTGCGTTTCAGCGGGGACATCACGACCAAGGCCGAGGCAACGCGGAAGCGATTTTTGCAGCGGATGGCCCGCAACATCAAGGATGCGCTCAAGACCTCCGGCGCCCAGCATACGGTGACCCGAACGCGGGACCGCATCTTTGTTTCGCTAGAAGGGAAAGATATCGAGCGCGGCGCCACAGATCTGCAAAGAATCTTCGGCATCCAATCTCTCGCCCCAGTCAAAGAACTGGCGTGGGACTCGCTGGAGGGGCTGGTTCGCGATGCCGAAATCTTTTTCCGAGATCGCGTTCAAAACCGTCTCTTTGCCGTTCGAGCCCGAAGGGTCGGCGAAAGGGGAAGCCTTCCCTTCCGCTCCGGTGAAGTCGAACGGGCACTTGGAACGGCACTCCTGCCCGGCGCCGCCGGCGTCAAACTGCGAGACCCAGACGTCACTGTGGCACTTGAGATCATGCCCGGAACGGCTTACCTCTTTCACGAGCGGCTTGCTGGGCCCGGCGGCGTGCCCCTGGGCGTCGAGTCTCGCGGCATCGCTCTGATTTCTGGGGGTTTTGATTCGCCAGTCGCGGCTTGGCTGATGATGAAGCGTGGTGTCGCCCTCGATTACGTGCTCTGCAACCTTGGCGGACGTCAGCAACAACTGGAAACCCTCGCCGTCTGTAAAGCCCTGGCGGACCGATGGTCCTTTGGCACACGGCCGCATCTGCACGTGATCAATTTCGACGGTGTGACTCGAGCCTTGCAGGACCACGTCAGTACTCGCTTGTGGCAGGTCGTCTTGAAGCGGTTCATGATGCGCGCCGGGCAGTTCATCGCCGAGGAACGCGATGCCCAAGCCCTCATCACCGGTGAGGTTGTTGCTCAGGTTTCCTCCCAGACCCTGCCCAATCTTGCCGTCATCTCCAGCGCGACACACCTGCCGATCCTAAGGCCCCTGGTAGGCTTCAACAAGGACGAAATCATCGGGCAAGCCCGGGCGATCGGAACGCACGACCTGTCTGCACAAGTCGGAGAATATTGCGCATTGGTTCCGAGTCGTCCGGCAACGCGGACAACGGAAAACCGAGTCAGTGCCGAGGAAGCATCGATCGATCCCAGCATTCTCCAGCGCGCGCTCGCTGAACGAACGGTCTACGACCTTCGCGCTCTCGACATCACGACCCTCGACCAACCAGGTCTCCAGATTGATCACGTTCCGGATGGAGCAACCGTGCTCGACCTTCGCTCCAAATCGGGATACCAAGGCTGGCACTATCCAGGCGCGCTATTCCTCGACTTTGCTAACGCACTGCGTGCATACTCCCAACTCGACCGCTCTCAAGAGTACGTCCTGTACTGCGAGTTCGGATTGAAGAGCGGTCATCTTGCCGAGTTGATGCAGAATGAGGGCATTCGAGCACACCACTTCGCAGGAGGATTGTCCGCCTTGGTCGCCTTCGCAAAGTCAAAAGGTCTTTCGACGCCGGAAATTTGAGGTGTGCAGACGATCCGAGGGGATCACGGTGAACCGGAAGAACCCTCTCCAAGTGAGCTAGGACCCTCTTCGAACAATCGTTCCCGCTCCTCTGGCGGCAGCGCCCGCAAGCGGCGCATCCGGCGGCGCAAGGCTTCCTGCTCATCCGGGGTCATCTCCTGCCAACGTCTTTGATTGGCTTCGACCCGCTGGCGTTCCGCATCGGAGAGCTCAAGCCACTCATCTAAACTCTCCTTCAACCGAATCTGAGAGTTCGGGTCGAGCCCGCGATAGACATCCAACCTCCGGCGTAAATCTTTCCGCTCGTCGGAGTTCATGTTCCTCAATTTATCCCGCATCCGCTGCCGCTCAATCGGCGTCAGGCGACGGACCTGCTTTTTCAAGGATTTTCTTTCCGCCGAGCGACCATCGTCCATGGCGCCCAGCCTTTGCTCTGCACGCCGACGCAAGCGGCGTTCGCGCTGCGCCTGAAACGAGCGCCCGTCACCCAGTCGGCGGCGCAGGGATCGCCGCTCTTTTCGAAGCGCTTCCCGCTCTGCCGGACTCGCATCTCGCCACTGATCCCGCATGGTGTCACGCAGGACCTTCCGCTCTGCCGGCGAAAGTTTGGCTGCCAGATCCCGGGTGTTGGCCCGGATTTGATTCCGGTCATCCGTCGGTGCCCGTTTGACCTCGTCGATGGGTTTGATTTGATTTTGCAAACCAGGTTCGACGGCCCAGGACAGCGAACTCAGTCCGCAAAGCAAAAGAAGGGCAAGGAGGACCTTCATCACAACATCTCCGGTCCATCGAGGATCGAAAGCCGCTCAAGCAGGTCGAGGTTCTCGATCACATCCAAATCGGCCAACATCTCGTATTCGAGCGCGACGGCCAGCTCCATTTCGTCGGCATCTCCCAACGCACTGGACGGAAACGACTGCTGGTCCGGTCCGGGCTCGGGAGCCTCTTCGACCCGCGTTGCCGCGAGGGAGGCTTCGCCCTCCGCGGGCGCAATCGGGCCCGTTACCGAAGGGGCTAGAACCAAGAGCTCTTCCGCATCAGCGACCTCTTCCAGCGCGGTGACCGGCCGCGGGGGAGTCTCGATCATAGTCGGCTCGTGAGAATACACCGGCGGATCCACTTCCAGAGCCAGCGAGCCGCTTGGCGTGACCGAAGGACCCGGGGCGACCTCACGCCTTGGACTGGAGAGCATGAAAAGAGCCAGACCCGCTGCCAAGGCAGCCGCCGCCGGCACCCTCCAGCGGACCGGAAGGTGAAGGACCCGACCCGCGGGCTGGGCGGGAGAGGCCAATTCATCGGCCGATGCAGCGGGCTCCGCGTCAATCCGTGTCTGCAGTTTTGCTCTCAGTGCGACCAGCCGGTCTGGCGCCGGAAGTTTCTCGCCCCATTGTCGTAAAGAACCGTCGGCCGCGCCGAGGTCGGCGAATCGCTCCGCGAGCGCAGGCTCTTGCAGCATCCGGGAGCGGAGATCGGCCGCCGCTTCGTCCTCAAGCTCCCCGTCTAGGAGGGCGGATAGTTCGGCATCGACCTCCGGGCTCGGAACCGATGTCCTCAATCGAGGGAAGCGCTCGTCATCAGAATTCATGATTGCCTCCTTTTATCCGCGATGAATCCGGCCCGTGCCCGCTTCGGCCATCAAGAGTTGCGATTTCTGCCCAAAGTCCGTCATCAGATCGATTCCGATACAGCAGAGAGACGCGGGCCATCGAGGTGAACCTCGGCCGCTTCATTCATTTTGGCCACCAAGGCACTGCGGCCACGGTGGACAAGCGCTTTGACTGATTTTTCGGTGGTTTCCAGCACTCTTGCGACCTCTGCATAGGAGCAGCCTTCCGCTGCAGACAGCCACAGAGCAACCCGTTGTCGCTCGGGAAGCTGGTCGAGCCACTGTTCGACACGCTCTCGACGGAGGCCGACATCCAGCTGATCCTCGGCATCCGGCCGGGGGTCGGGAATCGCCTGCTCTTGCTCTTCGGCGTGACGGTGTCTTCGGCGGGGCCTCTTCAACTCATTGAGGGCCAGATTGGTCGCGATCCGGTAGAGGAAGGTGGAAAAACGAGCACGGGGTTCGTATCGCGCACGCGCACGATGAACCCGAAGGAAAGCATCCTGGAGAAGTTCCTCTGCCGTTGCCGTATCGCCCACCATTCTCTCCAGATACCGGAGCAGGGGACCTGCCCAGCGGTGATAGAGACCGTCGAACGCGGAGTCATCGCCAGCTTGGAACGCCAGCATCAGCGCAACATCGGGATCCGCTTCCTGCACAACGACCTCCGCTGAGTCCTGAACCCCACACGGCCTTCAAGGTTGCGTTTTCAGCCCCGAAAATGCCCCAATCCTTTATTCGCCCCTCGGGGGCCTAATTCGATGCCGCTGCGGGCAGGTCGGCCAGAAATTCAAGGACGAGTCGATCAAAGGCTGGCGCAGCCTCGATGTTGAGGATGTGGCCGGC
>JAQWNI010000252.1 GCA_029268645.1 Myxococcota bacterium | reverse complement strand
GGCCTCCTTGGCCGAGCCCAGCGTGGACGGGTCGTCATTTGCGTACGCAGAAATAGGGGCCAGCGCCAAGCACGCTACCCCCAGGCAGGCGCAGAGCACACGCCTAGCCTTCACTGTTCGATTCAAGGCAAGATTGTCCATATTTCCTCTCAGATTCGGGCGAAAATCGCCCGCGTTCCCCCGGCGGAAGTATTCCTGTTTCGCGCGATTCGGCAACACCTACCTTTGCCAGCCCCTCGAGGCCATGCTCAAAGCCGCCTCAGAACACCCCGCCCGTGTCCAAAAGCAAGGTCAGCGGCCCCGCATTGACCAGTTCCACAGACATCGAGGCCCCAAATTGCCCGGTCACCACGGGGACCCCGGTCCGCCGCGCCGCAGCCGCCAGCGCCTCGACCAAGGGCTCGGCCTCGCGAGCGGGGGCTGCTGAACCAAAAGAGGGCCTGCGACCCTTCCGACAATCGGCCATCAGGGTGAACTGGGAGACCACTCCGAGCGAACCCCCTTGGTCGATCAGTGAATCATTGATCAACCCATCTTCATCCTCGAAAACGCGCAGGTTGACGATTTTCCGAGCCAGCGACTCGGCCTCGGATGCCGTATCACCAGGAGCGACCCCCACCAAAGCCAGCAGCCCCGATTCCATATCGGCCACAATTTCCCCAGCAACCCGCACCTGGGCTCGATCCACTCTCTGAACCACTGCGCGCATTTCAGACTCCCCTCCCTGGCTCGTCCGGATCCGCAAAAGACTACGGGCCTACAGACCCAAGCCTCGCCCCGGCCACTGTCCCCCTCGTCGAGAGAACTCTCCACCGTGACCTCTATGATCAGATATGAACAGACGCACTCGATCGATTCCGAGCGGCCATGCTGGCCCCGTACAGACCCGAGAAACTGCATGATACCCTTCTCGGATGCATGCTTACTTTGACCTCCCCCGCCCGACCATTCTCGGCCATCGGGGCGCCGCCGGCCCAGCGCCGGAGAATACCCTTGTGGCCTTCCGTCGCGGACTCAAGGATGGCTGCCACGCAATCGAAACCGATGCCCATGTCACCCGCGATGGGGTCCCCATCCTTCTGCACGATGTCGAGCTTGATCGCACCACCAATGGCAACGGTCCGGTGGCCCAACTCGATTTTGAGACTGTGCGAAGACTGGATGCGGGATTCCGCTATTCCGCCCCCCCCAACAAGTCTCCCACTGAAACCTACCGTGGCCAGGGTGTACGCATTCCTTCGCTAAAGGAAGCCTTTGAAACCCTGCCTACTGCCCGATTCAACATTGAGTTAAAGGCCCACGACCCCAGTTTTATTCGGCACGTCGTAGAACTGATTGTCGAATTCGACCGAGAAAGCCGAACCCTACTCGTCGCCGGAGAGGACAGGACCCAAGCCCTTCTCAGACAAGTCCTCGCGGAGACCGGTGCGCAGCCGGCCCTTGGGGCCAGTCTGGGGGATATCCTTGAGGTGGTAAAATCCGCCGTCGAAGGACGACGGCCGGAGACGGACAGCATGGCGCTTCAGATACCCCGAACCTTCGCGGGCCAGCCTCTCGTGACCCCTGAATTGGTGCAACATGCCCACGATCATGGGATTGCCGTTCATGTCTGGACCATCAACGATCCCGTAGAAATGCAAACGCTCCTCGACCTCGGAGTCGATGGCCTCGTCACAGACTGGCCGCAGCGGATGGCCGAGCTAATCGAAACGGACCATGCCTGACATCTCGAGGCCGCCCCAACCCTCCAGGCTCTTCGTCTCCCACTTGGAACGACTCCGAAGCGCCGGTCGCCTGGGTCCGCTGGTCGATGTCGCGTGCGGTCGCGGTCGGCACGCAGTGCCGGCCGTCCGAGCCGGGCTCCCACTCATCGGCTTGGACCGCTCTCCGCAGTTTTTGGCCGATCTACGGCGAGAGGCCCAGGCTCTTGGGGAGGACGTTCCGTGCATTCGAGCCGACCTTGAATCAGGCCCAACCCTGCCTTTGCGCGAGGGCATCTGTGGCGCCGTCCTGGTGTTTAGATACCTCCACAGACCCTTGTGTGACGCCCTCGCCGCCCTGCTCGCGCCCGGAGGCCTGCTCTTATACGAAACATTTACCGCAGCCCAACGCGACCTCCCCTACGGACCGAACCGGCCTGAGTTCCTTCTCGCCGAGGGCGAGTTGCCGGGCTTGTTCCCCTCGCTCGAGATCGAGTCCTATGAGGAATTGGAGAGCGGACGACCCCGCCCGGATGCAATCGCCCGACTGGTCGCGCGCAAGCCCATTACTTAATCCGAGGAGGCTGCACTCAAACCCCACCCCCCTAGGAGGAAGCGCGTGGGTGATCGATTTGATCAAGCGCCCATCGCGCGTGTTCCGCGAGCAAGGAGTCCGGTCCCTCAGCATGCAGAGCGACGGCCGCTCTCAAATCCGGATCGCGACTATTGCCCGCCGCCACCAAAGCATTGCGGATCAATCCCCGATATCGCGTCCGCCTCAAAGCCGTGCCGCGAGTTCGTTCCATCCATGCGTCTTCCTGCAACGCCAACAGTTCGGCAAGAGCCGGCGTGGCCCATTCCAGGCGGGGAGCGAGCCTCTCGCGTAAAACCAGAGGATCGAAACGATCTCCCGCGCGGCGTTTCCGGTTCCACGGGCATACATCCTGGCAGACATCACAGCCGAACACCCAATCGCCCTGATCCGAGCGAAGTTCCAACGGAATCTCACCTCGTTTTTCAATCGTCGTATAGGCGATACAGCGGGTGGCATCGAGTAGGTACGGCTGCGGAAACGCCTGCGGAGGACAGGCATCAAGACAGGCTCGGCAGGTTCCGCAATGATCGGCGAGGGGAACACTGGGATCCAGGTCGAGGTCCGTCAAAATGACTCCTAAAAGCATTCGAGACCCGCGCTCGGGGTCGATCACCAGTGTGTTTTTTCCAATCCACCCAATCCCCGCCCGGGCCGCAAAAACGCGCTCTTGAATCGGGCCCGTGTCGACATAGCACCGGGTCGCCACTCTTCGCTCAGCCAGGGAAGAGAGTCCCTCAGCAAGCGTGCGGAGTCGGTCGATCAAGACGTCGTGGTAATCCTCACCGCCCGCATAGGCGGCGACTCGGCCGCGAGCCGCATGCCCGTCGTCCTCATCCAGGCCAGACTTTTTCACCGGCTCATAGAAGAGGCCCAAAACCAAGATAGTTTTGACGCCCGGCATCAAACGACTCGGGTCCAAACGTTCTGCCGACCGAGCCTTGAGATAGTCCATCTCGCCCGCATAGCCACGAGCCAACCAGTCCGTGAGACGAGCCGTATCCGGCCCGGGTTCCGCCGACGCTCGACCCACTCGATCAAACCCCAAGGCCAAGGCCAGCGATTCAACCCTTTCCGACAAGCTGGCGGAGATGGGCTGTTGATTTTCTTCGGTCATCGAACGCCGAGCGTTTTCGAAACGGGCCACCACCGTCTCAGCACGCGGCCAGTTCCGAGAACGATTAAACACGCCACGACGTAGGTCGCGAGGCCCAACCACTCATGCAAGCTGCTCTCAGTCGCTACCCGCGCTCCCACTCGCTCAGCGACGATGACGGTGATCAGAACGCGAACCAAATTGGCCCCCAGGGCAACGGGGACAACGGTCGACACAAGGAGAGCTCTTCTTAGAAAACCCGTCTCCGTGAAGTAGGCCAAAAAGACACCGATCGGAACCAGCGTAATGAGCGAAGTAATACCGCTGCAGGCTTCGGCCACGAAGAGCTCTTCTCCCCCGGGCAGTTGAAGCACATTCCCCACGCGCAGAACCGGTTCGCCGAAAAAATGCAAGAGGCCCGCTCCGATCGCGCTCACGAGGAGTTGAAGCCGAACGATGACAGGCGCGAGCCAAGAATCGGGCAACGGAACCATGAAAAGCAAATAGGCAATCGGAAAAGCAAGCTCGCGCAGCCACGCACTTCCCTTCAAATAAAGAACTCCCCCGGCCACCAAGCCCACCACACCCAAACCGGACAACCAAACAAGATCCGCTGCCAGACCCAGGCCGTACACAAGCAAGACACCCACCAGCAGCAGGATCCCCCGAAAGTCCCGGTGGCTCGACAGCCCAGGCAATATCCGACGCTTGGCGCTGGCAGCCCAGACGGCCATCAGAGGAATCGCATAGCCGTGGGAATAGTGATCGGCGGCACTCCAGACCCCGGCCATCGCTTGCCAGCCAGGAATCGCAACGATTGCAAGGGCCCCCACGATCGCCCAATCCCCCCATGAAAGACCCCTTCTCAGGTCTTTCTGGGCGCCTTCCGCTTTGCTTCGGTCATCGAACATCGACATGGGGACGCTTATCCTTGCGATCGGGCGGCCAAAGTCGAATCCGAGCCCCGGAACGACCCCCAGTGTATCGGTCGCTAAGACCATTGGGTTCACCGTTCTGCCGAGTCTGCAAGAGTCGCATGCGAGTGCAATCTCCCTCACCCTGGGCCTCGCCGAATCGCCGAGACCACACCAAACCAACAATCGAGGCTCAACACTCAGCGGGCTTGAGACGATTGGTACACTGACCGTTGCTCCACCATTTTCCCTCTCTGCGGTCTCGGAGTTTATTCCTTTGCAAGACCAACTGGTGTTCCTCATAGGCCCTCCGCGCTCCGGGTCGACTCTTCTCAATCGAATGCTCGGGGCGCACTCCGCGATTCACGCACCGGTCGAACCGCACCTCCTCACTCCCCTTGCCCACCTCGGGTACTACGATCGTGTCGAATCCGCCGACTATGACCCCATCATCAGCCAACTCGGGATCCGCGAGCTAGTGGGCCACCTGCCCCACGGTGAGGCTGACTACCTCGATGCGCTTCGCGGGTACACGGATGGAATTTACAACCGGCTTCTCGAAGGAACCGAGTCGAAATTCCTGCTCGACAAAACCCCCGCCTACGCGTTGGTGCTCGACTTTGTCACCCGTCTGTATCCCGATGCGCGCTATATCGTGCTCACCCGACACCCCCTTTCGATCTGGTCCTCCATCGTCGACTCCTTTTTCGACGGCGACCACGAAACCGCACACCGCCACAACCCGGTGATCGAGCGCTACGTCCCCGCGATGGCCCAATTCCTCAAGGACCCCCCGGCCCACGTTGCGCGAGTGAGCTACGAGGAGTTGGTGACCGATCCAGAAGGTGAGATGAAACGGCTCTGCGATTTCATTGGCATTCCCTTCGACCCCGACATGGTTGACTACGGCAAATCAAGTCAGAATGGGCCCGCGCGGGGCCTCGGCGATCCGATGACTGTCGCCTCCCATAGTCGCCCCACCACGGACTCCTTGGGCAAGTGGGCCCAAAAAATGACGGGGTCTCCTGAAAAAGTGGATCAATGTCGCCTGATCTTGGCCGCGTTGGATGACCGCGACCTTGACGTCTGGGGCTACGACCGTCAGGCCATAAAAAAGGAACTCGACTCCATCGATGTCGATGGAAAACGAGCCAAAGGACCCAAGCTAACGCGTCATGTGCTGGAGCGACGCCTCTTGGTCTTCGGACGTCGCCGAGTTCGCGGCAGGCGGCGCGGGCAGGTGGTCCGCGGAATCCGTAATCTCTGCGACCTCCTCCGGCGCGGAGGCCGAGTTGTTACACAGATTCTGGAGAGCCGTTCGAGAAGCCACTGGGCGCTACTTCGTAGCGGGATTGCTGGCCTTCGCACCCATCGGGATCACGATTTGGGCCCTGGCCTTTATCATTCGCAGCCTCGACAACCTATTGCTCCCAGCCGTGCTGGAAGCGATTTTTCCCAACAGCGTGAAACCACCCGATCTTCCGCCGTTTGTCGGGGCGCTCTTCACCTTCATGGTGATCCTGTTGGCCGGCGTCATCGTCCGTCACTTCTTTGGCCAGGAAGCGGTTCGCCTAGGCGAGCGACTGCTGTCTCGAGTGCCGGTGGCCCGCAGCATCTACCAAGCAGTCAAACAGCTGTTTGAAGCAATCCTCTCGACCTCCACCAGCCAATCGAGCTTCAGTCGAGTCGTTCTCATCGAGTACCCACGCCGGGGAATCTGGGGAATCGCCTTCGTCACGGGGTCGATTCGGGGCCCCGTCAAAGACTCCCTTTCCCACGAGCCGATGCTGAATTGCTTCGTCCCCACGACCCCCAACCCCACCTCGGGCTTCTACTTGATCGTTCCCGAGTCGGAGGTCAAGGAGGTCAATCTGAGCGTCGAAGACGCCTTCAAGGTCATCATGTCCGCGGGCCTTGTCATGCCCGACCGAGGCAATGAACAGAGTGCGCTGCCCGGCTTGGAACCTTGAAGCCACGCCGAATTCATCGCTCGAAAGTCCCTTCGCTCCGAATCTGAAGAATCCGATAAGAGGTCGCCCCCTTCGGTCGACGCACCTCCACCTCATCCTCGACGGATCGCCCCATCAGGGCTCGCCCCACCGGAGAGTCCATGCTGATCAAGCCCTCGGCGGGGACTGATTCGTCCGGGCCAACCAGCCGATAATGCACGATCTCGCCCTCTTCATCTTCGAGCTCGACCCAAGAGCCAAAGTACACCCGGTCGTTTGCGCGATCTGGAGTCGGCTCAACCACGGTCAGTTCTTCTAGACGTTGGCCGAGGAATCGCAGTCGTCGATCGATCTCCCGCAACCGTTTCTTGCCGTAGATGTACTCGGCATTTTCGGAGCGATCACCCTGGGCCGCCGCGTCCGAAACCTGCTGTGTCACCTTGGGTCGCTCGAAGCGCCAAAGGTGTTCGTGCTCCTCCCGAAGCCGCTCAAAGCCTTCCGGCGTGATATAGCGGCTGCTTCCCGATCTTATTTTTTCAGCCACAGTGGAACCATCGCGTGCAGCAGGGCAGCGGTCAAGCAAGGTTCACAACACACAAAAAAGACCGAAGACGCTATATTGCTGGGATGGACGACCTCAAAACCCCTGAATCAAAACCGAATCAAGAAGAAGCCGACGGAGTCGAAGCTGGGCCGACGGCCGAACAGCCGGAAACTCCGCCTACCCCCTTCGATCATCCTCTGTTTCTGCCCGTGCTTCTCGTCGCTGGAATGGTGTGGTTCGGCTACGACGGCTGGATCAACCAAGACCCGGATATGCTCGAACACCGCGAGTTCAACCGATACGGATTTGGAGCACTGACCCTGGCTGCGGCTTGGTTCGGGCGCAAAGGCTGGATCGAGTGGCAGGCCTCCCGCGACTCGGACGACTCCGACACGCCCTGATCCCAGCTCAAACCCCGCCACAAAACCCAACCCGCTACGCATGAGCTGGATTTGGGCTTGTCTTGGGCCCGCGATCGACCGATAAGGGTTTCCGATAGGCCGAGCCTACATAAAGGTTTGGGAAGCCCCGAGGGTGGCCGCAGGAGGGCGGGACGTTGAGCGAGCGACGGGCAGAAAAGAGAGGTCTTGTGCCCTCGCGGCGAGATGCCGATTTCCAAGAATCCACCCCCACCGTGGCCGAGAATCCAGGCGAATGGGCGACTGGACAGAAGCCCCTCTCTCCCGCTCCCACTGCTCTCGAGACCGACGGGCCCTCCATCGGCGATGTGCTGAAGGGCCGGTACACCTACCGGCTGCAAAAGCGACTGGGCACAGGCGGGTTTGGTTCGGTCTACCTTGCCGAATGCTTGGAGACCGCGACGGAGAGCGGAGCGAACCGAACCGAACGGCCACCGGCCGAAGTCGCCGTCAAAGTCCTTGGCCGAACCCAGGACCCTCAGGCGAAGAATTCTTTAAAGCGGGAACTGGCGGCGCTCCTCGCCATTCGTGCTCCCAACATCCCGGCCCTCCATGACTGGTCCCTTGAATCGGATACCGCTTTCTCGGTGGTCGACTACTACCCGGCAGGCAGCTTGGCCGATGCCTGGCCGATCATCGGACAGCTCGATGAGGAAAGGACCTGGCGGCTTATGTCGGACTTATTGGCTGCACTCAACGCCGCCCATCAAGCATCCATCCTTCATCTTGATGTAAAACCCTCCAATGTTCTCCTCGACGGTCGCGGAGGCTATGTCTTGACCGACTTTGGTGTCAGCCATGCCTCAAGAATGTCGCGAGGTTTACTCCATCAGGGCCAAATCGCCGTCGGCCTGGGGACCCATGGCTATCGAGCCCCCGAACAGGACAGCCGTAGCCTCCAGGCCTTTGACCTTCGCACTGACCTTTGGGGCGTCGGGGCCACCGCCTGGGCTCTGTATACAGGAATCGATCTCAACCGGAGAGCCGATGCCCTGCGCCGTGCGGAAGACGGAAACGTCTTTGGCCTCCGCCGCCTCTCGGATGTAAAACTCACCTGCCCCCCTCCTCTTGAGGAGGTCATCATGGGACTGCTGTACATCGATCCGGCAAAACGCCCGGGCGGAACCGGTGAGGTCCTCAGTCAAATCCGAACCATTGCCAGCGGATTCGGACTGGATGCGCAGACCGTGGCCGCAACACGGCGTGAGCGCGCACGTCCCGACGAGATTCAGGCCGTGATCGCCTCCTTGGTCGATCCCCTATGGGCCTCGATCTGCCGCACACCGGGGTTCGACCGATATTTCGTCCGATTCGATGACGGAGAAGTCCTGTCGGACATTGTTGCGCAACCTCAGCACACCTACCTCCTCCTACGGGGCCAAATCGAGATCGAACGGGAAGGCAGGCTGGTCGACGTCGAGAATCGCGAGGGGACTCTTCTTGGAGCCGTCTCCACCTTCACGGGGGCCCCGCAAAGGGTTCGCCTTCGGGCGCGTGGTCCCGTCTGGACCTGCATATTCAATGAAGCCGAACTCGAGCAACTCGTCACCTGCAACTCTTCGGTAGCGGTCCGCATGATCCGGACCCTCGCCACCCGCATTGCCGAAGGGCCTCCCCGGGTGGAACCAGCCATCCCGCCCCGCCCAAGCCGCCGAGCTCTACCGGAAAGCTAATCGAGGGCGAGTGCGGGCCGGCCTCTGTTATCCTGGGCCGCGATGCCCGGCCGATCATACGGACTGACCGGGCTCAACGCGGCGCCCCAAAGGAGACCCGGTATGTTGATGGATCGTTTTCGCCTCGATGGCAAAGTGGCCCTCGTGACCGGGTCCGGCCGAGGAATCGGCAGAGGCTGCGCCCTTGCCTTTGCAGAGCAAGGCGCTCACATCGTCTGCTCAGCCCGCACCCAAGAGCAGATCGACGACACCGCAACAGAAGCACGGCGCCATGGCGTTGAGGCCCTGGCCCAAACCTGTGACGTCAGCGACCCCGCGCAGATGGATGCGCTTGTTGAATCCGCGACAGAGACCTTCGGGCGAATAGACATCCTGGTCAATAATGCTGGCGGCTCCCCCCCCTCTCCCGCGCTGGACACCAGCGACGCAATGTTTGACAAGTCGTTTCATTTCAATGTGACTACCGCCTTCTCCATGACCCGCCGGGTCGTCCCGAAGATGCTTAAGAACGGAGGGGGCTCGATCGTCAATATCTCGTCCGCCGCCGGACGCATGCCGCAAAAGGCCTTCGCCGCCTATGGGACAGCCAAGGCGGCCCTCTCCTTTCTGACCAAGCAACTCGGGCAAGAGTTTGCCCCCCGCGTTCGGGTCAATGCCATCGAGGTGGGTTCGGTGGCCACCTCCGCCTTGCTGCCTTTCCTAGAAGACGAGACCCGAAAGAAGATGGAGGCCCTTACCCCCATGAAGCGCTTGGGCGAAGTGGAGGATATTGCGTTGGCGGCGCTCTACCTCGCCAGCCCCGCCTCCAGTTGGGTGACGGGCAAGACCTTCGAGGTCGATGGCGGTACGGAAACCACCAACTGGCCCTTTGAGATGCCCGGCCTCGAGTACTCCAGCGGAGCGCCGAACCATGCCCGTGACCGCCTACGCGACTGCCCCCCGTCCGAGCCGGACGATGCCGGCGGGAATCCCGTACATCATCGGCAACGAGGCCGCCGAACGCTTCAGCTACTACGGGATGCGGAGCATCTTGGTCGTCTTCATGACCCGGTATCTGATCGGGGCCGACGGCGCACTGGCGCCGATGACCGACGCGCAGGCAACCTCTTGGTATCACCTTTTCGGCTGGGCGGTCTACGCCACGCCGCTACTCGGCGCCCTTCTCTCCGACATTTGGCTCGGCAAGTATCGGACCATCTTGGGACTATCCATTGTCTATTGCCTGGGTCATCTGGCTCTCGCGTTGGATGAAACTCGCCTTGGGCTCGCCGTGGGACTTGGGCTGATCGCTTTGGGCTCTGGGGGCATCAAGCCCTGCGTTTCCGCCCACGTAGGCGACCAGTTCGGTTCGGGCAATGCCCGCCTACTGAGCCCCACTTTCGCCGCTTTCTATTTCGCGATCAATCTGGGCGCGTTTGTTTCCACGCTCCTGACCCCGGTCCTCCTCGACCGCATCGGTCCACACGTCGCCTTTGGCCTCCCCGGGCTTTTGATGCTCATCGCCACGATCATCTTCTATGCGGGACGCAATGCCTTCGTCCACATCCCGCCCGGTGGCGAAGACTTCATCCGTCAACTCAAAAGTCGCGAGGGCCTCGGCGCCCTCGCCCGCTTGTCTGTCATCTTCCTTTTTATCGCGGTCTTTTGGTCCCTCTTCGACCAAACCGGCTCATCCTGGGTGATTCAGGCGCAACAGATGGATCGCACTTTTCTCGGCATCGAATGGCTGCCCTCGCAAATTCAAGCCATCAACCCGGTGCTCGTCATGCTGCTCGTGCCCCTTTTTAACTGGGGTCTTTATCCTTGGGTGGCCCGCTTTGTCGATCCCACCCCGTTGCGTCGTATCGGGGCCGGTTTTTTTATTGCCATTGGGGCCTACTTGATCAATGCCCAAATCGAAGTCTGGATCGCCGAAGGACAGTCACCGAATATCGGCTGGCAATTCCTCGCTTATGCGATCCTCACCGGAGCCGAAGTACTGATCTCGATTACCGCCCTTGAGTTCTCTTACACCCAGGCCCCCCAAGCCCTGAAATCGCTGGTGATGGCACTCAACCTCATGTCGGTCTCGCTGGGAAACCTTTTCGTCGCCGTCGTCAATCTCTTCCTTCTTGACGAAACGGGCCAACCCATTCTCCAAGGCGCCGACTATTTCCTCTTTTTTGCAGCCCTGATGGCCGTGACCGCGGTGCTCTTCGTGCCCGTTGCGTGGCGTTACCGCGAACGCACCATCCTGCAAGCCGAAGCCCCCTTATCCCCGCCGCGAGAGAACGCGTGACGGCCTCCCGAAAGCTCCCCGCTTGGTTCGGCCCCGGGCTCCTCTGCGTCGGCATCGCGACCGCTCTCGCCTACGCCCCGACACTCCAGAATGGTCTTACCAACTGGGACGACGACGGCTACATCCTTCAGAACCCTTGGCTCGGGCAAAGCAGTTGGCCCGCCTTCCAATCGATGTTCGTCATGCCCTACAAGGGCAACTACCACCCGCTGACGATGATCTCTTTTTGGACCGATCATTGGATCTCCGGTGGTTCGGTCGCCTGGTACCACGGCGTCAATCTCTTGCTTCACCTCTTGAATACCGCGCTGGCAGCCGGTCTCGTCTGGAGCCTCACCCGGCGAGCAGGCATTGTGCTCGCCACGGCGGCCCTCTTCGGCCTGCATCCCCTGCACGTCGAAAGTGTGGCCTGGGTCTCGGAACGCAAAGACGTCCTCTACACCTTCTTCAGTTTGGCCAGCCTGTGGCTCTACAGCTCGCAAGCCGCCCGCCCAGAGACAAGTCACCGGGGACTCGGGCTGATCGCTACCTTCGCGCTGTTCGCCGCGGCCCTTCTCTCCAAGGGGGTGGCGGTGAGCATCGTCCCCAGCTTATTGCTGATCGATTGGGTTCACCGTCGACGCCTCGACTCGCCAGGCCTGTGGCTTGAAAAAATCCCCTTCTTTGCCCTCGCGATGGTGTCGGGATGGATCACACTGCAAGCTCAAGCCGGCACGGGGCAACTCGATGGCCTCTCCCAATGGACGGCCGTGGAACGCGTGGCTCTGGGCTGCGCGGCCTACGTGCGATACATCGGACTGACTTTCTTCCCCACCGGCCTCTCCGCCTTTCACCCGTACCCGGAACGGGTCGAAGGCGCCCTTCCGCTGCTGTACTGGACAGCGCCTTTCGTGTTTGTCGCCGTTCAGGCCCTCACCCTCTTCTGCATGCGGCGACTTCGATGGGTCGCCTTCGGGCTGGCCTTCTTCAGCGTGAACATCGCACTGCTCTTGCAGTGGATTCCGGTCGGAGGTGCCCTGATCGCGGAACGCTACACCTACCTGCCTTCTCTTGGACTCTTCCTCGCGGCCACCGCGGCCGTCGCTCACTGGCTGGATGTGCGCCCGGCTAGGCAACGCCTGGTCGGCGCGGGGTTCGTTTTGATCTGTGCCCTGCTTGCAGCGACCACCTTCGCCCGTAGCCAAGTCTGGCATGACAGCCTCTCGCTCTGGGATGACACCCTGGCCCAGTACCCCGATGTCCCAGTCGCCCGATTGAATCGTTCTCTGGCTCGCTACCAGCAAGGCCAAATCGCAGAGGCCCTGTCAGATTTGGATGCCGCATTGGTGGCTGAACCCGGCTACGCGAAGGCCTATGGGCACCGGGGCGTCATGCGCTTTCAAGCGGGGAACTCCGAAGGGGCCCTCCAAGATCTTGAAGAATCGCTTCGCATTGAGCCCACCCTGGAGGGCTATCTCAACCGCGGTGCGATTCGACTCGCAGCGGGATACCCCGAGCAGGCCCTAGAAGACTGCGACCTTGTGCTGAGTGCCGACCCCAACCAACCCCTCGCGTGGGCCAATCGCGGGTTGGCGCTCAACGAATTGGGACGACCCGGGGCGGCGATCGCAGACTTCGATCGGGCCCTCGCTTTAGCGCCCACCTATCTGCCCGCTTACCTCGGACGTGCCGAAGCCCGGCTTGCCCTGGGCTCGAATCAAACGGCCCTCAAGGAGGCCGATGCCCTCCTCGTCCACTCACCGGAACTCCCGGAGGCTCTCTTTTTGAGGGCCCGAGCGCTCAAAAACCTCGATCAGCCTGGCCCCGCGTGCCGCGCCTTCAGCCAAGCCGCCGACGCCGGCTCCCCGATGGCCCAGACCGCCTGGGAAGCCCACTGCGCCGGGCGTTAACACCCGCTCAACTCGGTCGCGTCCTCCTCTTTTGACCAGGCCGGCTGCGAGGTCAGACCTCCACCAGGCGTCCGGGAGGCGCTACGGTGGGGCGCGATGTCAAACAATTCTCCGAGCACACCGAATGAGGCCCCGGAAGCACGCCCGCTGGGCATCGTGATCAATCCGGCCTCGGGCCGAGACACCCGGCGACTTTTCGCTCGCGCGGGGACCTCATCACCCCAGGACAAACGGAATCAAGTCGAAAGGATCCTCGTCGGCGCCGCAGCCGCTGGCACCCAACGCGCGGTCTTGGTCCGGGATCCCTTTCGCATCGCCGATGCCGCGGTGGCCGCGCTGGGTGTCAACATCGAGATCGACCTGCAGGACATTCAAGCCTCTGCGAACCCCCGCGACACAGCGACCGCCGTCCATCGCATGCGCGAGGCAGGCTGTGGCGCGTTGGTGATCCTCGGTGGCGACGGAACCAGTCGTTTGGTGACCCAGCAATGGCCCGATGCCCCGATGCTGCCCTTGTCAACCGGGACCAACAACGTCTTTCCCTGGATGATCGAGGCTACCGTGGCTGGCGCGGCGGCCGGCGTCGTCGCCGGGGGCGGGGTCCCCATCGCGGCGGCGGCTCAACGCGCCAAGGTGGTGCGCGTCGAAATCGAGGGGGAGCCCGATGACGTCGCGCTGATTGATGCGGTCCACATGGTGGGAGACAGCACGGGGAACCTGCTGCCCTTTGAGCCCGAACTGATGCGCACGCTCGTCCTCGCCCGGGCCGAACCGGCTGCGGTGGGCCTTTCCCCGATTGGGGGATTGCTTGAACCGTGCAGCCGGGAAGACGACTTTGGCGTCGCGGTGCAGATCTCGCCGGAGGGCAAGAAACAAAACCTGCTGGCCCCGATCTCGCCCGGGCTCTACCGACGCGTGCCCGTCCGAGAGGCGGGTCGGCTGGCGCTCGGAGAGCGCGTGGAGATTCGCGGGCCGGGACTGCTGGCTTTCGATGGCGATCGCGAGCGCGCTCTCGGCCCGGACCAGCGTGCATGGCTTCGAGTGGAGCGAGACGGTCCCTGGGTGATCGACCCGAGCCGTGCTCTTCTGCAGGCCGCCCAGCGCGGGGTCTACCAAGACCGAACACACTGGCACGACCACCGCGACGACGCCGGTGGCGTAGACTGCTGCTGAGTCCAGGCGCTGCCGAGAGGCGGGTGAGAAGGCTTCGAAAGCACCTGATTTTCTCAACTCAAACATTTGATTTACATGAACAAAAAGACCCCCTTCGGAATCAAAGATCGCAGCGAAGGAGCCCGACCCATGCGCCAGTCCCCGAAGCCTTCGATCGAATCCGATGAAGCCGCTCTCCAAAAGGCTCGGGGATGGATCGACGAAGCCGAGCGCATCACAGTGCTGACCGGCGCGGGCATCTCGACGGATTCGGGTATTCCGGATTTTCGCGGACCTCAGGGGGTCTGGACCCGGGACCCCGACGCGGAGAAGATGGCGACGATCCAGTACTACGTGGCCGACCCGGAGCTCCGCAAACGGTCGTGGCAGATGAAGCTTCAGGGCGCCGAACACGCCCGGCAACCCAACCCCGGGCACACCGCTCTGCTGGCTCTTGAAGCCCGCAACAAGCTCCATTTGCTCATCACCCAGAACGTCGACGGACTCCACCATGCCGCCGGCAGCGACCCCGAGCGGATTGTTGAGATCCATGGCTCGCTGCGGGAAGTCATGTGTCTTGACTGCGACGAGCGCGCGCCCATCGAGCGAGCCTTCGAGCGGGTTCGCGCGGGAGAAGAAGATCCGGCCTGCCTCCGTTGCGGGGGCATCCTGAAGTCCGCCACGATTTCCTTTGGTCAGGGCCTCGTCGAAGCCGATCTCGATCGCGCGGGCCAGGCCGCCACCGAAT
>JAQWNI010000251.1 GCA_029268645.1 Myxococcota bacterium | reverse complement strand
ACCGCTTGGATCCCGTTTGACGGTTGTCAGCGGGGGGAAGGGGCCATGGCCTATGTGCCCGGCTCCCATCGCCTCGGCCTCGAACGTTTTGTCGACATCTCTCACCTTCTCGAGGAGCCCTATCCCATCCTTGAGGATCCGAAAATCGCGCACATCGAACCCGTCTGGGTTGAGGTCGACCCTGGGGCCGTCGTCTTCCACCATTCGCTCTCCGTCCATCTCGCAGAACCCAACGACAGCCCGCAAACGCGGCGGGTCTACTGCATCATTTACTTTGCCGACGGCTGTGTGCGCCGCTCTGCGATTCCGCACCAAACCGTCGACCGCCAGGACATCGGGGTCGGTGAGGCCATCCGCGGAGATGTGTCACCGGTCGTGTGGCCGCGCGAAGCAGACTCCCAACCGTCTCCTCCGGCCACGCGCCCGCCACGTCTTGGATTCGCCTGAATCCTCGCCCCGTGCTGGCCCGGCTCTTTCTGCTGTTGGCTGCTCTGGCGATCGTCGCCCCTCGGCAAGCCCGCAGCGCCCAAGGGGTTGCTTGGCGAGGTCGTCAGCCTGAGGTTGACCTGTCTCCGTCTGCGATCGATCTAGTCAGATTGAGAGGACCGAGGAAGGCGCGCAGACCGGGTTCCGAGCACACTCAAGCAGCCGACCAGGCCGATGACAGCGGAGAAACTCATTACTGGAACAGAAGGCACTCGGCGATACTCGTAGACAGGGGGATTCGACCCTTCGCTCAGCGTAAAATAGTTTTGTCCTTCTGAGCTGAAGGCAATGGCTTCGCCTTGAAGCTCCAGGGCCAGCGGTAGAATGCAGGACGCGCTCTGCATGGCCGATGCGACCGACTCTGCTTCAGAACGAGACCATAAATGGGCCGAAAGATACGTTCTCACAAGAATTTCATCTCCCGACACCGAAATGTCACCGCCGGTTACAGAACGCTCAAACACGTTTCCCGAAAAGACAATATCGGTGTGGTGGACCAGTGTGGAAACACCAAACTGGTTCTGGGGGTAGTCAGCGCTGTAGAGCCCGCTGACGCCGGTGCTGCCGTCCTTGGTGAGAATGTAGAGGTCGGTCGTTGACGGATCGACCAGCAGGGTTTCGGCGTCGTGAGCCCCGTCCGGGTACTTGAGTTCTAGGCTCACCGCACCCGAGACCTCAATGGGAATGGTCGTTGCAGCCAAAGGGACTTGCGGTTCGGGCAAGCGGTAGACGGTGACCGTATTGCGTGCTGAAGCGTTGTCACCGATATCCGCCAGATAGAGATAGTCTTGTCCCGCGGTCGGTCCCGGTCCTATGGCCATGTCTTCCCAATCCCGATTCGAAGCGCCTTGGAGGATGTACTCCGCCCGCAGGCTGCCGTCGGACTCGATTGCAAAAACCCTCGCCGAGTCACCGCTATCGTTGTGGGTCCACAAGATCCCAGCTTGGGTCCGGCTGGTCGCTAGGCCCGAAGCCTCCGTCAGGCCGGTCGCCGCCACTTGGCCCAGGTTGATTGGGGGCTCGAAGGCCGGGCATGCTTGCGCAGGTAAGGCAGAAGCCATCGACCCTCCAAAAGCGCACAGGGCGACGAAAAGGCCGAACAAGGCTCTCGCTGCTGACATTTTTATCACCACCGCATTTCGGCATAGCGGCTGATCGTTGCGTCCGGTGCCGCGACCTGGCCAAAGCCGCGGACAGGAATTTCAAAGGGCCATTCTACACCCTGGGCCATGTCCGGGACAGGTTAAAGAGGAGGCGCCGGGGCTCCCCTGAGCGAGCTGTTCTCCGTCGGTGGCGATTTCAAGTGGGCTGAAAACCTTTGGCGAATCCCCAGGCTGAGGATGCCGAGCGCAACCAGTAAGCCCGTGGACGGCTCGGGCACGTTCGCAGCATCGGACACTAGGATCCAGCCGGCGTCGCCACTGTTCGGCGCCTGAGGAGGTACTGCTGTGCTCTGCCGAATAATCGTGCCTCCGCCGTTTACTCCGATCACAGCAAGCTCGATGTAGTCACGCGTCGACAGACTATCGTCATCCCCGTCGGGATCCGACCATGCCGCGAGATAGTCGTGGCCCAAGGGATTTGCCGTCGGCCCAAGCGTATTCACGATGAGTTCCACGCCGGCATCTTGGTGCGTCACAGCCCCGACGGCCCCCGATGTAAACGCATCTGATGGTAAGAGGGTCGATACAAATGTTGCCCCGGCTGCGATGAATAAATTATTCCACTCAGTGGGTGTGGCGAGTCTCGCGTCTGCGTACGTCAGCTGTGCGTTCGCGAGCGCTGCTGCCTGGGTCATGCCTGTACTAAACGTCATGTCGAGAAAGGCCAGGCCATCGGACGAGTTCCCAAGATCAGAAATGAAGTTCAGATCGCCACTTTCGATAATGGTGGCGCGAGCTGCGCCGGAAAATGCTGCCGTCGAAAACAGGAGTGCTGTCAGAATGGCCCTCTTCATGTTGTCCCTTTTCTCTTGAGCTGAGTGCATTCCCATTATGGCAGGAAGCGGCACGCAAGAGTACGGGAATTATGAACGGAAGCGATTGCGGATAGGAATTTGAAAGGCCCATCGTGCACCCTTGGCCATGTCCGGTACAGGCAGAAGACGCGACACAGGGGCTCCCCTGAGAGGACTGGGGTCCGTAGGCGGCATACAAGCTGCCCCCTCGCACAACGTTCGGATATGAGCGTTGTGTTCAATCCCTAAGGGAGCCCGTGGCCGGCGACGGGGAGCAGACTTCATCGGCGCTGCTGTCAAGTGCAATACCGCTGGCCTCCACCGCCGTCAGGTATTCGGCGATCGCGCGATCGGACCAAGAGCTTTCCGGATCCCATCCTTCGTAAAAGCCGCAGTGCCCGCCATACCGGGTGAGGGCCGTCATCGTGCGTTGTAGTTTCTGCATTTCGCTGACGTGGCGATGCACGTTGATTGGGGAGCACACCGGATCGTCTTCGGTATTCAGCACGAGAACCGGGGTTGTCATATCTCCTGCCACCCGCATCGGGTCTGATGCGAGCTCATAGGCTTCGCGAGTCTCGAAGCCGGCTAGCGTATAAAGGCGCTCATGGAATTCCACCATCGTGCGCGCTTTCGCGCAGCGCTCGAAGCCATCTAGGTCACGAAGCATTTCGCGATTTCGCTCGAGGAAGAAGCGAATCATTTTCCGCGTGAGGTAGGCGTCGTAGCCTCGGTGCGTATGCTGAAGGCCGTTGGGGATGTCGTAGGCCGGCCCCTCCGCCACCGCTGCTACGAAACGAGATGCGTCTCGTTTCTCTCCGAGATAGCGAACGAGGAGGCCGGATCCCGCAGACTTTCCGACACCGTAAAGTGGGCTCAAAGGGCGACGCTCGCAAATGCGATCAAGCTGCTCATCGAGATCATCGACTGAGCCCATCGTGTTGATTCGCCTAGCGGTGAGCGGCAGCTCCGCATGTCCCCGCCGGTTGCAAGCCACCACGACCCAGCCAAGCCTGCGGCGCATTGAATCGATGAATCGCCGCAAGGAGTGGCCGCTCCCGCAGACCGTATGTAGAACGACGAGAACGGGCTTGTCCTCGTCCTCTTCAAGTCCATTCCACTGCAGCGAAACCGTGCCGCCATCGGCCATCGTCAGTCGTTCCTCGAGATCCCAGGCCGTCTTCGGGGCTCGATCGTCGAGCAGCAAACTGAGCGCGGCCTGCGCATGTCCGTTGCGAGCCCATCGAGGAGGCCGACACCCTACCCGAAGCGACGGACAGGCCTGTAGAATCGTGTCCGCCCAATCCCGGTCTGCGCCGGGAAACACGGTAATCGGTGCCTCCGCCGGAGAACGTGTTGCCATCATGCCCCCGCGGAGCTACGGGCGAAATTCAGAGATCGTCGGGTCCACATCGAGGGGAATATTACATTTGAGCTGTGCTCTCGCACAAGCGTCGGGGCAGGGCGGTTTGTGCAAAACACAGGGGGCCGTGAGGGGCGTCATCTCGTAGCTTGCAGAGTTCGATGTGCCTGGAGCATGTGATCCATTGGGCTGCAGCGCGTCTCAATAGTCGCCACTTGGTTGCGCCCCTTCGTCTACAACCGATTTATGCTCGCTCGCATCTTGAAGGAGGCCAGCACGTTCAGGATCGGTTCGCTCGAAGTGGGTCAGCCGAACAGGTGCGGATGCATTGAGGGTTTGGCTCTGTGTGGATGATTTCCTCTGCAACGCCGCCGACGAGACCTTGCGACCAGATAGCCGATCGTACTCAGGGCCGAAAAGGTCAAAAGGGCCTGTGAGGGTTCTGGCACCGCAAGCGCGAGTTCGAAGGCCCCCCCTCGTTCAATTTCTTGCCATTCGCCACCGGTGTCAACCTGCATATTGGCGAAGAGGTAATACGTACCCGGTTGCAAGAGACCCGTCTCCTCGATTACAAGAGGCGGCTGATCTCCGTCCCAGCGATTCCACTCACTCCACTCGGGTGACCCTGTAAAATAGAACCTCGCTTGGGTCTCGGCCGCAGGCTCGCCAATCACGGAGGTCGAGAAAGAAAGTGTGTAGGACTGGACTTCCTCCACGATGACTCGAATATGAAATTTTGATATCGCCGACACCCAGACTGTCTCGTCACGCCAAAAAGAGGTGACTGGATCCCCGGGTGTGCCTCCACTTTCACTCCACGTGCGCCCAAAGCCGTGAGCTGAACCCGTTGCGCTGACCTGATGAGATTCCATGCTCGAGTTCTGGGTGACGGTCACCTCGCCCAGGATGCTGTTGGTATAGGTACCGGGCATGACGATATGGAACGTTTCGTCGAAAGGCATAAGGCGCGATTCGAGACTAAAAGGAGACGCGCTGCCGCTGTCATTGAAGCCGTAGGATCCAGAACTTCCTTCGAAGCTGTAAGAAGCATCGGCCGAAATCTGCCTCCAATCTCCATAAAAATCGAAGGTCATTCCCGCCGCAGAAGCGGTTTTACACAAAAGCAGGAGGGAGAGAGCCAAGCAAAGGGTGCGGGGCAGAGCTGTCAGGGAAAAGGCTTCCCGAATTGGCTCTCTTGTCATCGTCGCCTCCGTCGCAGATAGGAATCTGACGACTTCAGTATATGCCCTTGGCGATGGCCACAGAAGATAAATCGACAGAAGAAGTTAGGGGGGGCAAGAAGGCTGGCGTCCTCTGCTAAAGCTGACACCGCCTCCAGCCACCACTCGACAGGTGATGCGCCTGTACGGGCCCTTGAGTGAAGCGGAATCGTGTGCAATGGGCCTCAGGGGGTTAACAGAAAGCCCGTACCCGGACGTTGAGCATCGCTGTCACCCGGGCTGTCAGCGTCCCCAAAGCCAAGGGGATCTCTTTGCACGGATTGGACCTTTCCGGACGACGAATCTGTGTCGGGCCAAGAGGCCCTCGATGTCCTGGTTGAGAAAAGATCCGGCGAACTTGTCGCCAACAGCCGGGCCGCGATGGCGGACATCAAAGATTTCTACCGTGATTCGCAAGCACGATGCGGCAGCTGGTAAGGCTAGGACGAGGAAGTGATTTCCGAGTATCCGGACATCACTGTCCCCCTCCCCCCCCAAAATCCCTTTTTAGTTTCTAGCCCACATTGAAGTGGCCTCCTCCTGCGCCTTTCCTACCGACGTTTGTCGAGCCGACGCGTGAGCCTGATCACATTAAATAATGTTCATGTTTGCGTTAAGTGGTCAATCAGTCGGAACTCGAAAACCAAAAATGGTTTCCGAAGCTCCAGACTACTCCAATGCCGATTCAATCCGGCTCATAGAGAGAAGAGGACCGATCATGTCGTTGCGTACTTGCCTTTGGACACTCGCCTGTGGGATCTCAATCGCAGCGGCCGGCACCGCCTCCGCCCTCACCGTGGTGAATGACTCTGCGGAGGCTCTCAACTTGAGTAGCCCTGTCTCCGGCGCCACCAGCCGAATCGAACCCGGCGCCCAGTTCGGTGTGCCCAGCAGCTGGGGAGACGATCGACATATCTATCTCACGGCCTCGAGCACCACGGGGCTTGATGTTTGCGGGGCTCTTCAGGATCGCTACGGCACCCTCAAGATCCCCGTTCACTGGGTTGGGATCGGGGTGGGAGGGGGCGGCGACTGCGCACCTCTTGCCCAGCTTCCGGCCACCCCGACTCCGCCTCCCGTGGAGCCTGTCCCGCCGACGCCCGATGAACCCGATTCTCCCGACGGAGGAAACGACTCGGACGACTCCGGCGACGGAGTCACGAACCCACCGAATGCGTCCGATCGTGATTTTCCGCCACGGGGCAACGGCACCTGGGTCTATGACGCCACCTTTCCCCAGGGTCCCGATGGAGAACCCTATGTGAGCCCCGGTCTCTGGCGCGAAGCCATCTCGGAATACAACGCCCAGGCCGAAGCCGGGCACCGCCTCGATCAAGTCTTCTCCTACGGCGGTGATCTCGAGATGGAATGCCGGGGCGGCTCCGACTGCACCCCGAATAAAATGCATGTCTACTACTACCCGCCCACTGCGCAGAGCGCCAACCGGAGCTTTCAGGAAACCGGTGCAAGCGGATTTGTCAGCACGCAGGCCTATGCGAAGACCCCCGGCGAAGTCGTGGTGATCCCCACCTTCGATGGACGCTTTGACGCCGGAGGCTACTTACAAGAGTTCGAAACCCTGAGTGAAAGCCAGGCGCGAACCTACGCGGACATTTTTGCGCGGGCCGTTTGCGCCGATCCGGCCGTGCCCGGCGTCCAGCTCGATCTCGAGCCTTTCGACATCAACGATCCGGCCCAGTTCTGGTTCTACGATCAGGTGGCCCTTAACTTGGCCGGTGAGAACCAAGACCTCGAGCCCATCCTCGGTTGCCGTAGCGAGGACTATCCCCAAGGCCGCTTTTTCTCGGTCTTCACCTTCGCCAATCAGATTACGCCGGAACTCGGTGAAGTCTTTACCCGGTACGGCAATGGTTACGTGATCATTTCGCTCTACGACCTGGGCCCGGGTGCAGCCACCGTTGCCTCGGACCCCGACGAATACCGCGGCTACGTGGCGAACGAAATCGCTCGCACCGTCTCGAATTCAGCCGCCGCAAGCGATGTCCCCTTCCAACTCGCGATCCCGGCGGCGGCTTCCACCAAGGAATTCGAGCGCTATCGCGGCACGCCTTCGGGCTACGCGCAGCGCCAGTACGTCGAGCAGGCCCTCGAAGCCATGGAGGCCAGCGGCGTGCGCGCGAATCCGCAATTCCTGGGCACAGCGGTTTGGGGCTGGAGTCGGTTCATGGCCTGGCCACCGCACACCAACAATGTCTTCGAACCCGGTTCTCCTCAGGCGGAAGTACTCAGCGTGCTCGGTGACCGACTCTGAGTGCTCACCGATTCTAGTTTCCTTGGATCTCGTCTCAAGGATGGCGCTGAACGGGCTTTCGTGATGGCGTGTCGGCTGGCGGATGTAGAGTCTTTATCGCAGAAGACCGGAGCGTACAGCTCTTTACTGTTTCCGCGTTTGCACCTCACCGAATCGCGTTTTGCGTTTTGGGTGGTCCCTTGCGTCGTCCGGAAGAAGATCCGCGAATTCACCGAGCTCTTCGAGTCTTTGGAAGAGCGTACGCGCCTCAAGCATATGGCCACGCTGTGTGGGATGAAGAATGTCAGAGTCAGAGAAGAGTTGGCGATCTCTCTGATCGCGATAGACACTTGCCATGTCGACGAGCGGTATCGCCAATTTATTGGCGACCTCACGCGTGGCTTCGATATAGCTTTGATGAATCCCGCGCATGCGCTCAAAGGAATCGATTGCGCTGTAGGCTAAGACATAGCGGGCCACCGCACTCGCTGGCAGCCGTTCGAAACGATCGACCTCAACATCACGATTCGTCGCTTGTGGCGCGGTAATCAATACAACTCGGGCGCCGAGGGCCTGGCCGAGTCTCGAAATCGCTTCCAGTGCGTAGCGGTAGTCTTCCAGTGACATATTGGGCTGCCACTCGCTGGGCATCCTGGGGCTCACGACCGACTCTACTCCAATCGCGGCACGCAACTCCATTGAAAGTCGAATCGAAGCCGGATAGATCGCCGAACGCTGGATCAGATTCATTGGCAGGCGAATCAATGGGTGACCAGATTCTCTGAATGCCCCCTCTCGCCGACCGAAACTTGACATCAAATGATCGTTCCAACCAAATCGTACAGTAATCACATCAGGCTCGATAGATCGCAATTGGGTGCGCAAAAGCATGAGGCCCTGGAAGCTGTTGTATCCGGGTACACCGCCATTGAATACTTCGATGCGGTCGCGCCCAAATTTTCGCCCGATTTCGTCTTCGAGTAGCTCTGGATAGGGGCGATCGACGAAGTAGCCGTTGTCGGCAGGCACAACCCCAAAAGTACAGGAATCTCCGAGAGCGAGAATTCGAAGCACACCATCTTCTTTTGGCCCAAACTCGCGCCCTCTAAAGCCGTCGCTATTCAGAGGCTGGCCGCGCACGACCATTGACGGATCGTTCTTGAAAGAGAGCAGCGGGTCACAGGCCCAGGTTCCGGCCCGCACATGGCTCTTGCAATCCTCTGCAAAACCAGTCCAGCGTACAATTAATTCGACGCTCAATATCAAGAGAAGCAATGGTAGAAAGCTGAAGATCACTCTTTTGATGACACGGCTGCTCTGTGTCGTAGGATTGGCCATTTTGATGAGCCTAGCGCCCGGCAGTTTCCCGATCACCGAGAATTGGCTTCCCTCCATTTTTCCAGACGCCGTTCAGGCTTGATCATCGACAGCTGGTCGTTGATGAGTCGCCTTGCACTCGGCCGTCTATTTGCCTGGCTCTTGCTGAAGGGGACAATTGAGTGAGGGGCGAAGCTGGGTCCCGCGAGTCGCGACCCCCTGAGGATCGCCGGGACATTCGCTTGCGGCAACGTCATTTATAACCCATCCGCACGAACGTGAAAAACCAGATCGAACACCTGATCAAGGGGTGAGATGGAACTTTGGCGACCCAGCAGCTGGGCTGAGGGTAAACGCCGTTGGGGGATGACGAACAGCCGAGCTGGGTACCGCGACATTTGGTAGATACTCTGGGTGGCGGCGGCAGTGCGCTGCAGGTTTTTGAGAGAGCGATGCTTCCGACCTCGGCCGATTCGGCTTCAGGATGGACACGCATGTGGCGCGCCATGCCCAGGGCTTCGCCCGTTCCGGGGTGACATAGAATAAGCGTCTGCCATTCTCCGCTGTCGCTGTCGGCAGTCAGGGTGTCGTCTCGCTGGCCGGCAGATTGGGGCGGGCCAAAGGGAATGTATTGCCAGAGATCTTCATCGCCTGGGCTCGCGATGGCGGCAAAGAGGTTTTTTCGGTGCCGTTCACTCTGTCAAGGTTCAAGCGGGACTAAGCGGCCGCGGGTTGTAGGCATGTTGGGGGCGCTGCAGGATTGCCGGTCTCTCATGGGGCAATGTCCCGACGCTTCGTTGGCCGGTGCTTTGTCTGGTCGTTCTATACCGAGTACGTGCGGGTGACGGCGTCGATCATGCGCGGAGGAGCCACTCAGGTGGACTCCGTACCGGGGCGGATTTTCGATTCTCATCGATATCGCAGCCGGCGATATCTGAGCAGACGATGGTGAGGGATTTCGCAAACTTCCTCCCCTGCATTTCCGACCAACCGCTTAGGATATACTCGGCTGCTTCCGCTTGGAGTTGGCTAAAGATGGTGAGATAAGAGATGAGTCTGACTCAGGGCTGTTTCCGTGCGACGACGACCACTTTGTTTTCCAAGCTGAACCTCGATGCGGCAGCTACTCCCAACCGCGACCCGAGTCGGTTGAGGAAGGAGATCTGGCTCCAGCGTGGCATAAGATCTCCGCCGGCATACCTGTCGGAACTAAGAGATAGAAGCAGTTTGGGTTCAATGAAAACATCTGAAAATCCGATTTTGACGAGTTCCTCGCGTAGTCCGGATGGAGAGAAACGGTAGAGGTGTGCCTGACTCCAGCACATACGGAGAAGTGGGTTACGACGGGCTAGGCCCGTAGAGTGAGCGAAGAGTCCGAGGCGATCGTAGAAACTTCCCATAAAGGGCGTTACGAGTACGAGCGTGCCGCCCGGTCGCAGCCACCGGATGCAGTTTTCTAGAGCGATGCGCGGAGAGTCGAGGTGTTCCAGGAGATCCCACATGACCACCGCACTGAAGTGGCCGGGACTGTCGGGTAGGAAATCGAGCGCGGAACTCTGCGATACGTGATGCCCCGACTGTTTCACTACGGCGGCGGATACGCGTGAAATCTCGACGCCTGTCGTGTCCCAGCCCGCCTCACGAGCCAGGTCCAAGAATTCACCTCGACCACATCCAATTTCGAGGAGTTTCCGGTGGCTCTCTGGTTTAGGGCCGTAAGTATCGAAGACTTCCATGCACGAAAGAGCCTTGTCGCTTCTTCTCTCTGTCGCATAGGCCTCCGCATAGGAGTCGACAAATCCAGGACCGCGTGGGCCGAAATTCAGCGTGAGGACGCGTCCTGTGCCACAACTGGAGCAGATCCCGACGCGCGCCACGCCCGTGTCGATGAAACGAGAAATCGCGGCTTCCTTGCATAGGCCGCAATCACCGTCCGGTGCTCCCTGCAGAGGTTGGGGTTGCATTGCTTCCGGCTGCGTCACCTCCAAGGAGAGCATTTTCTTCCAGACAAGGACGATCAGGACGATCAGTCCGCTAATAACCAGAATGCTGATATGCATCGGCCAGACGTGGATGAATATGCCAGTCGCCGCTAGTAGAAGTGCGACGATCCAGGTGAGAGCATTGATGCGAGAGCGACTATAGCCCGCAGCTTGCATACGGAGCGAGAAGTGATCAGGGCTCCCCCGCCACCAGGGAATCCCTTTTTTGATCCGGACCCATGTGATGAACGTCATTTCGAGAAGAAAGATTCCGAGCACCAGGATGACGGAGAGAAGGTTCGACCAAGAGAGGCCATTCTGAACCGACACGATTCCAAGTAGGGCGAGCAAGCTACCGAGGAAGTGACTCCCCGCATCACCTAGAAATATCCGCGCTGGGGGCCGATTCAGCCATAGAAATCCCAGGCAGGCGCCCGCACCGATGATTAGAAACGTTTGGAGTTCAGGAATCAGCAAGGCGAAGGAAAAGAGCGCAATGCAGGAAAGTCCGCCTACTAGTCCATCGGATACATCCGTGAAATTGACAGCGTTGATCACTGCCACGATCCAGAGCATGGACAGCAGGAAATCGAATAGAGCAATTCCCGTAAGTGGTGCCACAGAGACCACTGCGCATGCGACTCCTGCCGCAAAAAATTGAAGAACAATTTTCCGCTTGGGGCCGAGGCTGAGCGCATCATCAAGCAAACCTAAAATCAGAAAGATCGAGCTGGCTAAAGCGAGAGGAAAGAGTTGGGCCGGGGCAGCCGCCGAAGAGGTGATTGCTTGCCACGCTATATAGAGTATGAGTGGAGTGGCGACGCCAAGTCCGCCGAGATAGGCAACCGGTTCCTGATGCTGGTTAGCAATCGGGTTGTACGGTGCCGAAAAGTGAATGCGGATCGCCAATTTTTGGAAACCAGCCGTTGCGATGGCGCCGGCGATGGTCCCCATGCTGAATACGAAGAGCGCCGAGGAAATTTTAAATGCAGTGGTCGAAAATTCGGTCATGGCCCTGAACGCTTAGCCGAAGAACGGAAGGTTTGACTGCATTCGAAGCCGTCTCGGATGACAGATTCAATCGACGAGTATTCCCAGCGCCCGTAACGCCCCAGCGGCTCGATCTGGCGCTCCGTCAAAAATGACTTGGCCTCCGCGAGGATATTCCGGGTGTCATGGGAAAAAACCACATAGGCGGGACTTATGGTCAGAACGCGAGTGACGAGAATTTCATCCAAAGGGCGGATCCAGCCTACGCGTCTAATATCAGCGATGACTTTTTCGGCAATTTTGGCATCGGGAGTTTTCGGATCCTCGGCCGGTTCGGTCACTTCGGCCAAGATCCCAAAACCATCTGAAGGTGCCATCAGGGGATCGAATTCCGTCATGAACGCAAGTCGCGAAAAAATCAGACTTTCGTCTGCGTAGTACCTCCATAGCCCGGTGTTCTCGTGCCGAGGCCCACGGACGCCCACCATGACGGATCGCACTCGGTTGTAGTGCAGACGGTTGATATTGCGAAGCAGATCCGGCGGTGCGTCGGTGCACAAGCGAATCGTATTGGGAAGAGGCAGAGTGGCTACGCAACCTGACTCGTAGGAGATGCCAAGCTCCTTGCCGTGGGTACGGACTCGGAGCTGGCGAGACTGAGGATCGATCGAGACGACATCGTGGCTCAGCTTCAACTCGGAAACATGAGCCAGCATCTCGTGGATCAAGACTTCCATGCCACGAATCGGCGCATCTCCTGGAGGCCTCGGGTACCAGCTATTTTGGTTATAGATTGTCTTTGACTGGGGGGCGAGTGAAGAGGGTGTGGCGAAGGCTCCTCGTAGGATCTCGTCAAAATTGGGCCGAGAGATATTCCACTGAAATTCTGTGGCTGCAAGGTTCGACAGAGGACGCTTCCAGACTTTCTTCTGATAAGGGAAGAAAAAGATTTCACACAGAGCCTTTCCAAAGGAGCGGAGGAGCACCTCTTCGTGTGTAGAAGGCTCAACTTTCTCATCCCGGAAGGCCTCTTCGGCGAAATCTGACAAGATCCTAACGATGGCTTCGGTGTCGAGTGTTCTTAAGTTGTTCTGCAGTGGATATCGCGCGCTTCCGGCGCTGCAGTCGACCCAAGCGTTTGGAGGGCACGGCGTGAGGATTGGCCCGAGGAGGGTGCGCAGTCGCGCTTCCGTGGGTGGATCCGAGAGATGGAGCAGGTGCAGGACATGGTCGAACCAATATCCATCGATACAGTCTGTTCGGACGAGTCCTCCTGGCTTTTGCTCCCGTTCGAGTACGCACGCACGCTCGCCCAGCGACCAGCCGGCAGCCAGGCCAGCCGGGCCCGCACCGATCACGACCACATCGTGACTCGTCATCCGCCTATCCAGCAGCCGAATGAGTTTTTCTGGAAGTCAGAGGCCCCTCGTGTAAAGACATCGTATGAGACTTTTGTGGACCCGTCTGGTGTCGAAGGATGGCATGGATGATCTCGTCGATGTTTGACCATTGAAGTGTCCCAATGAGCGATTCAGCCCGGTCCACGCAGGGGCTCCGGTGACGGATGTCTCTGCGGCCCGGGAAGTCCTTTTCGTAGGGAACATAGTTAAGCGGTGACTCAGACCCGGTGGCCTCTTTTACTGCTTTCGCCAGTGCAGCGATTGTCGTGCTCTCAGAGTTTCCGAGATTGAATACGTTGTTGCCGTGTGAAAAGGCGGTCGGTTGGGATGTGAGCGAAAGCAGATGCTCGATGAAATGCCCGACGTCGCCGAAAGAGCGGGTTTGGAAACCATCATCGTAGATACGAAGGGGGGCTCCGGCTCTGGCAGCAGCAATGAAACGGGGAACGACCATACCGTATCGTGCCGATTGGCCAGGCCCGATTACATTGAAAGGCCGAACCACGAGACATTTTCTGCCGCGTTTCGAGACTTGATGAGCGAGTCTTTCGATTTCAACTTTTCCGTTTGCATAGCCGATGGGGCCGCCATCGTAGGCTCGGATTTCTTCGACATCTATGGGCTGTTCTTCAGACATCTTCACTTCTTCGCCCTCGTTCAGGGCCTTGCCCTGACCGTACACCGACGAAGAGGAGAACAAAACAATCGGAACGTCGCCGCTGATTGCAAGCACATTGCGGGTGCCCTCAGCAGACACCCGATGAGCATGGGCTGCATCTCTGTGGGCGAGCCTCATCCCCACGACCCCTGCGAGGTGGAACACGAAGTCGCAGTCTATGTTCTGGCGTTTGAGTACTTCGAGATCGAGAACGCTCTCAGTAATCAGGCGAGTATTCGGAATCGGATCAGGCGTGAGAGAATTCGCGGTCGACTGATCATCGAGAATCGTGACGTGGGCGCCTCGCCGCACCAGCGCTCGCACGAGCCAAGTCCCAATGAAGCCGGATCCACCGGTCACCAGCACATTGGAGTCTTTTGGGTGGAAGGAATTCGTCGGTTCGCTGCCCCACCCAAGTGGGGCGCCCGAAGGTTCTCGTTTGAAATAGGGCTTAGTCATGTCTTTAAGCGCAATCTAAAAGTGAAACTCCGCATGACGGAGAGACGCGCCACCGGCCGATTGACCGTATGCGAACTATGCTCTTCCGAGTCGGCTGTCGTGTGGAGCGGTTTAAACCGAGCTGGCAACACAACTGGTTCCCACGGGGAAAGGTCAGCGCAGAATTTCATTCTATCAGACGGGGAGCTTTTTTAGCCGATATCTTTTCCAACAAATGCACACTTCGCGCGTAGAACGAACGCTTCGTCCGGGCATTTCGGGCGCCTGAGCGCATTGGAGATTGGCATAGCGCGTCTCATCTGGATTCATCAAAATTTTGTCAGTCGCAATCAGGCGGGAAACTCGCGACCGGTATTGCTGCTTTCGGCTCTTCTGGAGCGGGGTTGGTCGATTGATTTGATCTGCGGTCACGGGTCTTATCTCGACAGCGATATAGAGCCCAGTCGCTACCTGACAGAAACCGAAGGCAACCTACGAATTCATCGGCTTGGGATGACTCGGGGAAAATACGGTCATCATAGGCGTAAGGCATCCTATGTTGATTTTTCGCGAAAGGCGTTGGGTCTGGCCCTGCGCCTTGAGCATCCGGATCTGATTTACTGCTCGAGCCCACCGCTGCCGCAAGTGTTACCCGCGCTATTTCTGGCCGCCTACCGTCACCTTCCTCTCGTCTTCGAAGTACGAGACCTATGGCCGGCCATGCTTGTGGAGATAGGAATGGTGAAGAGCTCAATCTTGGACGGTTTGCTTTCGGTTCTCGAAGCCTCAGTGGCCCGGTTCGCAGACCGGTGCCTAATGGTCTCTCCCGGTTTTACTCGATACTTCGAAGCACTCGGTGTGCCCAAATGCAAGATTGAAGTGATTCCTACGGGTTCGGATTCGGCTCTTGCCGATTGTCCCCCAGAGTTGGCCAGATCATGGCGTAGTGCCAACGATCTGGATGGGAATATCGTGGTACTCTATGCGGGTTCTCTCAACGAGTACTACGGTATCGAAGACGTACTCAGGGCGGCTGACAGAGCGCACGGCCGCGATCCCAGAATCGTTTGGGTCTTTTGTGGGGACGGCCGCGAACGGCCGCGCGTGACCGCTGCTGCCCGGAAGAAGTCCTACGTGCGCGATCTCGGCCCGATTCCGAAGACGGCTCTGGCACCCCTGCTCAAGGGTGCAGACATCGCATTAGTTACGCTGTCGGACTATCCGCTCTTTCGTTCGGTTCTCCCCGGAAAACTCTTCGATTACATGGCAGCTGGACTTCCTGTGCTTTCCTGCGCTTCGGGGCACTCGGAAGAGATCCTCACCCGTTCTGGAGCGGGTTGGTCCTGCGAGGCCCAGGCTAGCCTCGGTGACACCCCCACGCGCTTTCTCGCAGGAGCCGCCGTGGAAATGGCCGCTCTTTCGCATGAAGAAAGACGCGCGATGGGAGAGGCCGGTCAAAAGTGGGCGGCCGCTTGGATGAATGCGCATCAGTTGGCCAGGGACTGGGCGGTCGGGCTGGATCAGACGTTCATTGACTCGCAGACAAGCGAGAGGAGGCCGAAACCGGGCTTGAGACGTTTGCTGCGGAGCCTGCTAGGCGGAGTTGCAGACGTGGCCCTTGGGCGATCGCGGGGTGCAAGGGAGGCGATCTCTCGCCCAGAGGCCCAGCTTCAATCCGCCGATTCTCTAGGAGAGTGGCTCGATTCGCGGTCGGAGGCTCCTGTCGCTTACTTGCTGGACGTACCCCTGATTCTGTCCGAGTCCTCCGTTGATGCGTCTGACCATCGATCCATGTGAAGCGAACCTCTTTCCACGATTGTTGAATGATCCTCTTCATTTTTAGTGCGTAGAAGGTGCCCGGAAATGTCTTTGTTCGAAACTCAAAACAAGAGCGCAGTCATCGTGGCTCCCCATGCGGACGACGAAGTTCTCGCCGCAGGAGGAATGATTGCTCGACTCTGCGAAGAAAACTGGGACGTTCATGTCCTCTACGGCGTAGTTTCAGGCTTTCACTCGATGAATGACGAAGCGAGTTCCGATGCCGACACCCGAGAAGAGGAATTGACCCATGCGCTCGCGGTATTGGGATGTGCGAGCTGGAAGGTGCTTTTTCGAGGACAGGAAGAGCACTTGCGACTGGACACGGTGGCTCAGAGCGAGCTGATTAATTTTGTCGAGGCTGAATTGATGATCCACCGCCCTTCTCTGGCCGTCATCCCTTCCTTCGGTGACCACCATCAGGACCATCGCGCGATGTCGCGTGCGTGCGTTACGTCCCTAAGGCCGGCCCCGGATGGCAAGCGACCCCTGGTTCCACTCGTCCTCTCTTATGGGCAGTCGGGAGCCGCCGGTTGGGGGGGAAGGGCCTATCAATTTTACCCTACCACTTTTGTGGATATAGGTAGTGTGTTGGAAAAGAAACTCGACGCAATGCGCTGCTACTCCAGCCAGCTCGTTGATACCCCTCATGGGCGCAGTCTGGAAGGGATTCGAGCCCGAGCTTCTGTTTTCGGTGCGCTCGGAGGCTGTGAATACGCTGAGGGCTTCGAGTGTTTGCGCTATGTCATCTAAACAGAGAGGGGAGATTGCCGGGGATCTATATCTAAATCGGGGTGCAAGTGATGCCGCGCATCGCTGCGACGTAAACCTTCAACTCGGAACCTTTGATCTTGCCGCAGCTCTGGCGGATGCGTTGTGTCTCGGTCCTGGGAAAAATCTGGTCGATATAGGATGTGGGTCAGGCCAACTCCTGGCACGAATGGCGGATCGGCTTTCTCCAGGAGGCTACGCGCGTGGTTTCGATGTTGCTGCAGATGCCGTCGAAAGCACCCGGAACCTCGGTCTACGGGCTGAGGTCGCGGATGCGGCGGAAATTCCCGTCGAAGCTTCTTTTGCAGATGCGCTGAGCTGCATCTTCGCGATCTACTATCACGATGATCTTGATGCGGCTTTGTCTGAGTTCGCTCGCGTACTGAAACCCGGTGGAAGGCTTGCCGTGGCGGGCCCAGCGTCCGATACAAACAGGGAGCTGTACGAATTTCATCGGAGAGCAACCGGGGCTGAGCCGAGTGATGCGGACAGGATGGCGTGGGGATATGTGGAGGAAAATGTTCGAGAAGCGGTCGAGAGGGCTGGATTCGATTCAGTCGAAGTTGCTGTTCACACGAATCGCATCGAGTTTTCCGAACCATTGAGCTTTCTGGAGTACTGGAAAGCAACCAGTCTTTTTGCGCGCACTCCTGGAGCTACATACGAAGCCGGTTTGAACCAGATCTCCAATCAAACAGGTCCAATGATTGTGACCAAACGGGTCAGTATTTTGACTGCACGTCGCATCTTGGAAGACTAGCTCGATACCGAAGGATTCATGGCGGCGTTTCGGATTACCTCAGTGAGTTCGTCGATGGCGCGGTCCATGAGGTAAAGATTCTTGCGCGCTGAAGCCCTTTCGGACCATAGCTTTCGATAGAGCGCGTCGTTGGCAAGCCGCGACATCTCCCCGGCCCATTTGTTTGCGTCGAGAGCATCGAGAATAATCCCCCCGCCAGCGACGATCTCGGGTACTGCATGAGAACTGGAAGCGACAATTGGGCAGTCTAAAGCCATCGCTTCGGCGATGGGGTTTCCAAAGGATTCACATGTGGATGGAAAAAGTAGGGCGATAGCGTTTTTGTAGAGGACATTGAGTTCACTGGGGTCGAGTTCGCCGGAAAAGAGAATTTCCGAGGGCAACTTTACGTTTCTCGCCTCTCGCCTGAGCATGTCGACATGCGAATTCCTAACCGCGATCCCGTGGCCGGCAAATACAACGACGGCTTTCTCGCCTCTGTCCGCCAGCTTCTCCGCAGCGCGAATCAAGGTGATGTGGTTCTTGTATTCCCAAAGAGCCGATGGGTAAAGGAAATAGGGTCGATCGCGTAGTTCGAGGCGGTCAAGAATCGCGTCATCGGTTTTCTTTTCGAGATACGCGGAACTTGTGCCGTGGAGGATGGTGGTGATCCGCTCCTGCGGAATATCTAGAATTTGGTTGATCTCTCGGGCGATGTTCTGGGATGGACAGACGATTCTTGTCGCTTTGTGAGCGCCTCTTCGATTCAAGAATTTTCGCGATACCAGACGAGGTTTGGAAATCTCACCTGGGTAGTGGTAGTAGAGGAGGCTGCGTATGGCGAGTACGGATGGAGTCTTGCTCAAGAGCGTAAGAAAATTGGCGGAGAAGAAGACTACGTCTGGGTTCGTGGAGCGAATGATGGCGGGAAGGCGCAGTTGCTCGAAGATCAACCTGCCCAGGCTCGATACACTCCAACGTGGGAAGGGTAGCCAGCTGATATGGGCTTCGGACTTATTCTGCTTCACTCGTTTTATCAGGCTCTCTTCGAGACCGATGATCCAGTGGATGCCTCGATCATCACGCTGTATTTCGTTCAACAAGGCCTCTGTGTAGGTGCGCCCCGCCGTATTTGCGTCCAGGTCTCCACAGAGTGGAACGAGGACCGTGAGAGCTGACTTTGGCATCTCCGACTCCAGTCGCGTAATATTTTTTATGCCGAGCCCTTGCCGAGACTCCGTATGCTTTGGGGCGGGGTAGTTGATTGCTTGGCTTCGTCAGTTCCCAATGACGTGTGCTTCTGACTGATCAGCGTTCTGCCGGCCCGGAAACGGGGTTCGACTCAATCTGCCGGCATCGAAAGCGTCGAGCTGGCCCGGTATGAGGTCCTTTGGAAGATATCAGCCTGGGTCGCTTCCGGTGTCGACCTTCGGTACGAACTTCGAGAGCGGGTCATCGCCTCGGCCCAGTGCGATGCTGCTTAGTAGCTTGAAATACTCGATCACCTCGCGCCAGCGGCGAAGCCACACCTTGATGAAACGCCAGCGGAAGCAATTGCGTAGCGGGAAGTACTCGTACTCGTACATGTCGAGCAGTTGGAACAGGATGAAGTAGTCCCGCATGTGGCCACTTCGCACCGTAACGTGGAGTCGCTTGCTCGCCGAGAAGCACGAGAACATTTTCTTATACAAGCAATCGCGTAGCACGATGGGTGGCATCACGACGCGTACCGCCCAGTGATCGGGCAGGGCGTCCGATTCGTAGACCTTGCGCTGGTCGTAGTCGACGACCCAGTGGATATCGTCACGCCCCGGTAGTCCGTAGACGACCACGGGCTTGAAAAGTTTGCGCGACAGCTTTGGCAGGCTCTCGATCTGGGCCTGGAAGTATTTCGCGAAGCGCGGAAACTTCACGCTGGTTCGGTCCTCGAGTGCGTATTGATCCCTGAGCTTCGGCGCGACCTCTTCGGCGTACTCTGCGACGCGCGTATCCTTGTTTGACCACCAGTCGTTGTCGGCAATGTCGAAGCCGGCTTGGGAATCCCAGGAGTCGCCAGAGACCATCACCTTGCACTCGCTGCCCGTGGGGCCATGCTGTTCGAAGTAGGCGTCGACGTCGGCGGGCGAAACGGCATCCACGTTGTACTGAATCGTGTCTTTGTGCAGGAAGCAATGCGAGCTGGCGAAGGGGATTGCGTATCTCGGCTCAAGGAGGCGAGCCGTGTCCACGAACTCGCTCATATAGTCCTCTTTGCTCCGGTAAGAACCGCCGTCGGCATCCTCGGCGTCGACACACTGCGGATAGGCCGACGCGGACGAGTGGCTGCGAAAGACAAAGTCAATCTTTGGGTGATAGCGCCGCAACTGGTCGAGCGGCATGCCCGTGATTTTGCAGTCGTTGAGATCGAGTAACGTCGTCTCGCCATCGTCGACGACCACAGCCGAATCGGTGAACAACGAGTACTGATAGGTCGTGAAGTCGACACCGTTGCCGAGTTGGATCGTCTTGGCGTGCGGGACCTCGACGATCTCCTTGAAGCGGAAGCCCTTGGAGTCCTTTCTGAAGCGATCGAAGTGCGCCTCTGGGATCAGCAGCGTCGCGTCCCTCGGCAGTTTGCGCAACGAGGGACCATGGAAGTGATCCCAGTGTAGGTGGGTCAAGTAGATGTAGTCGAGCGTCTCAAGCCGCGAGGCGAACGGCGCAGGCTTCGGGTAGTTCCACCAGGAGCGCCAGTAACAAGAGCCGACGATCCACGGGTCGATGATCAGACTCGTGCCGCGGGCTTCGACGTAAAGCCCGGCGTGGCTCAGGACGGTGAACTTCATGAGAATTCATATGAAACTAAATCGGAGGGCGGGTCGCAAGGCCGCGATACCGACGGCCTCGTCACGCCTCTGGTTTCCATCATTGAAGCTGCCGCTTGGCACCGCGTCCGGTTAGGGTTGTGATATCAGATCCCTAGGGGAGCAGGCGCCCTGTGGAGCGAAACAAGCACTTGAGTGAAAAAATTGAGGCGCTCGCAATCCGTAAAACGGTCGAATATGAGCGTTCCTGCTAGCCCGCCACCTCTTGAGTAAGGGTTCCGTCGGGACCCGACACCTGGATGCGTTCGTTCGTATGCTGGGTGGTCTACCCGGTTCGCCAGGCCTTGAGTGAGCAGGAACCGATTCTCTGAAGAGCTCTGTCGTCCAGATGGAGGGCGTAGACTAAGCCTCTGGGGGCCCCACTGTCTTAGCCGACCGAGCGGTCGATTGCTTCCATGAGGCTCGGATCCATCGGCCCAGCGGCTTCGACGGCGAGACACTCCGAGAGCTCTTCGCGGTTTTTTACTCCAAGCACCATCGTGTCCACGCCCGGCATGGAGAGCGTATATTGATGCGCCAGGAAGGCGGGACTCTGGCCCGATTCAGCAGCGAGGGCGCGAAATGCCTCGGCTCGATCGAAGTCGCGCTGTTCCGCCGAGCCCGGATCGACGGATCGATCGATTGCCGTCGCGAGCGCGCCGGCCGCGCGCGCGCGAATCCCCATCACTCCGATGCCTCGCTTCGACGCCCGCTCGATGACGGCTCGCGGCTCAGGAGGCTCGGCAGATATGGCCATGCTACCGGGGGAGTCGAGCAAATTCGCAATACACTGAACCACGTCAGGCTTCGTATCGGCGTCCAATGCGGCGAAATTCTGGGCCTGTGTGCTCGCCGCGGTGAATCCCCAGGCACCGACACGGCCCTCCGCCTTCCATCTCTCGAAGACCGGCACGACATGAGACGCGAATCGGCTTTCCTGAACCCCAATATGGGGCAGCAGGGAGGGTCGGATAGAATCAGACCAGCCATCCTCGATTAGGTAGCCGTGAAGAATGAAGACATCGATGCGTTCACGCCTGAGCCGTTCGCAGCTCTCGTCAAGCGAGCGACTCAGCCGCGACTCGATTTCATCTACCGGTGCATCGCCTAGCATGCACTTGGTCGTCAGCTTTACATCGTCCGGGTAGCCATCCGCGAAGGCGAGGCCCATGACGGACTCCGCTTCGCCCCGACCGTAGAGTGGAGCCATGTCGAATAAGTCGATCCCTGCCTCGTAGGCCGCGCGAACCGTCGCGATCCCCTCATCCCGATCGGTCGAGCCCCAGACCTGACCGATGCCGCCGCCTCCAAGCGCGAGTCGACTTGTTGCAAAACAGCGCCCAAGCATCGTCTGGGGAAGTTTCTTCGATTTGAAATCTTCCAAAAAATTCCTTCCTCAAGAAGAATGCATTCAGGGTAGGAAGTAAAAGCCGGGTTTGGGGTGAGAACCGAGTAGGGGCTAATGACGAGCCCCTGTTGGTTCCCCGTTCCGGAGCTCTACTGATTGTCGCCACTCATGTTCTCCGGAGGGCCGAAGTAGCGCGTCGTCGGCTCGACGGGGAGCCCGTCGATGCTCTTCGTGCGCTCCTGGTACTTCTCGACCCAAACCTCCGGCTTCGCCTTCAAGATCTCGTGGTGCTTCGGTAAGGTTTCGCGATCGCCTTGCAAGTTCATCAACGGTACCCCCCAGCCGCAACTGGTCTGCGTGCTCTCAACGGCGATGTCGAAGATCTGACGAGTCCCCGGCAGCAGCTCGAAGTGCGGCGCCAGCTCGTTCCAGTCGTCGTGCTGGGGCAGGACGGGGCGACCACTGCCATAGATGCGATAGATCAGCGGTGGGTTCTCGAACGCGCACAGCATCAATGTGATCCGGCCGTCTGCGGCCAGGTGCGCGTGCGTCTCGTTCCCCGAGCCGCCGAGGTCGAGATACGCGACTCGTTTGGGGCCGAGCACGCGAAGGACGTCGAGGCCCTTCGGGCTCAGGTTGATCCGCCCTTCGCCCGTCGCCGTCGAAACAAAGAAGAGTGGCTGTTTTTGGACAAACGCGATGTGTTCATCGGTCAGGTGATCGAAGAACTCTGCCATGGGAAACCTCTGCGAGCGCCGGAAGTGCGAGAGCCAAGCGTAGCCCTTAAGTAAGAGAGCGGAGGGATAGGACGCACAAGCTGAAAGCTGGCACAACACCCGAGTATGGGCGTTATGTCAAATTCATAGGGGGAGCCTGTTCGCTGACTCGGGTCGATTTGAGGCTCTAATCAATCCGATTAGCGTTCATCCGGGATCCAGCTGCTGTGGAAACCCGAAACAACTCGCCGGGGAATATGGACTTCCGCAATGGGGTCGGCGGCCAAATTCGATGCGTCGAGAATGACCAAATAGCTGGTATCTGTGTCCGGTTTCCAGACGTAGGTCATGAGATAGCCGTCATCTTCGCTGGATCCGTTTTCGGCGGGGACAAAAACACTTTCTCCCGGTTCGTGACCAGCTGGGAAGGAATGCACTTCCTTTGATCCACCCTTCGCAAGGTCGTATTTAAAGACAGCACTCCCCATCCCCCCTGAGGCCGAATTGCTTGTGCCGCTCGTTCCCAGTGAATAGCCGTAGCGGAAGTCATGACCCTGTTTACTGTCTGGGATGCGAGGAAACTCGGAAGAGTCGTCGTCGAGGTAGCGCTCCGCCACTCCGCCCGTTTGACGATTAAAACGCCACTCATAGAGACGAGGGCTCGATGCAGGATCGACCGTCAAGGTCATATCCATCGCGGAAGAGTCACGCCAGATCTCGGGCACTCGCATTCCATAGACCACAGTCTCATCGCCTTCATCGAAGGCATTGAGCGTGTGAAAGCAGTAGCCGGGCTTTACATCGAACCATTGTACGTCCGCATCGGCGCCTTCCCGCGGCATTACACCGAACCGGGCTGGGTATTCGTCGCTCCACCGAATCGGCATCCCGCCCTTCATGGCCAGCTCAAAATCGAAGATCGCCGGGAGATCCATAAAGATGGCGTGATGACGAGTCGCCGCCATATCGTGCATCATGGTCGGGCCCGTGACGGTGATGGGTGTTTTCTGAACCATTTTCCCATTCTGATCAACACGGTAGTAGGTGAGGTAGGGCTCCATTTGCGCGTAACCGAAAGCCAACATCTCACCCGTATCCGGGCATATTTTGGGATGAGCGGTGAAGGGCCCTGTCAAAATGTCTTCGAACGTATGCGGGCCCGCCGTATCCAGTTCGGCCGTGACTTCATAGGGAAAGGCGCCCTCTTCGAGAGCGAGTATTCGACCGCCGTGGCGAATTACGTGGGTGTTGGCCGCGGACACCGAGTGGTCAAAGGTGAAGGTTTCTTTGTTGAGGGCGAGCTCAAGACGGTCGGCGCCAGGGTTTTCATACTGGGGCGTACGCACGTAGCGGTTTCGATACCAGTTGGCCTTCCCATCTTTGAGCTCGATCCCATGCAGCATGCCGTCCCCGATGAACCAGTGCTCTGTCCACCCGGTCTGCGGGTTCGCTGTATTCCGGCAGTAACGGCCATTGAGTTCAGGGGGAATCGACCCTTTGACCTCAAGCTGATCGGTGAGAATTGTAACTTCATCGAAGACAGGAGCACGGCTCTCTTTTAAGTGCCAGGGGGCATCGGGTCCCTGTCCCCGCGGATCAAGGGGAATGCTCGAGCTGGTGGAACTCGCATGGGCCATATCTTCTCGTCTTCCTCTTGGCTGCTGGATTGCTGGCTCTTTGGTCGCGGGGCCCGCTCCGAACCCTTCGGCGAGCACCCCGTCAGCATAGACCATGCTGCCTCGCTATGGCGGCGCGAGCCGGCGTGCCCGGCACAGCAAGCCCTAGCCCATCACAGTCTCTGCACAGGAAATTGGCAAAGCGCCCTAGCCGGCGAGAATCAAAATTGGACAGTTCATTTGTCCTATTTGTTGCCGAAAGTCTGACCCGCAGCTCTAGTGAAGCCCCCCCGGTCAGCGGTCAAAGGTCATTTAGACCACTGATGGCCAGATCTGTGGAGCCAGAGAAAGGCAGGAACGGAGTCTATCGTAATGACATGTTGGGTGTCGGAGGAAACTAGGGCGGCAACGCCATTCAGGGGGTAAGACGAGATTTCTCCTGCGCCGTCGAAGAACAGGTCTGGGTCATTTTGATGTTCCTGGGATTAAGTCACAGTGTGGCCGACTGCCTGAAATTCTTTCCAAGGCCACTCCACGGTGATTCGTTCTTATTGCGACGCTCTACCTCTACTGAAAGCTCTTGCTTTTGTAGCAGTGCAGTGGAATTCGCGGACCGTCGCGGCTCAGGGGGACTCTTCCTTCCAAATGAGCTCCACAAAGTAAACAAATCCGAAAATCGAATAGGCTAGGAGATAGTAAAGGGCCAAGGTGTACATGCGCGCTTCCGAGTCAGGAAACGCGCCGAACGTCATCGCGACCAGCGTAAAAACAAAGAAGATGTCTCCGGGGCCGAAGACAAAAAAGATCGGCCTTGGCAGAGCCTTGACCCAGGTGACATACGACGGAAGTCTAATACGGTAAATCTGCAACGTTAATCCCAAGAAAATTGAGAGTGCTGACGCGACTCTCCAACCGAGATTTCCCGATTCGACCCACTGAAAGACAGCAAACGGCAAGACCGACGCGGCGATCAGCAAGAGGGTCCTGTCGAGAAACCAGAGCATTCGGAAATGTGCTTCGGAGTACTGGCCACGACTCTTCGGGCTTGAAAGAGCGCTGACAACCGCCGTGAATCCAAGAATGCCAACGGAAATTTCCGCCAACGTCGAAAAAGTGTCGCGCCAATCCATGTGCTTAGCATAGGAATTTCAAGCGCCATTTTGTAGTCGGCTCAGAAGGCTGCGAGGCGCCTGGGGCCAGACTGAGCTGCTTGGGTGTCCCTCGCCACCACTCGATCTTGTATGGGAAGCGACCAGAAGGCCCCGGATCGACTTCGCGCCAGAAGCCGACTCGGCCCACCGCCTCACCCCTTAAGCAAGCAGCGGCTGGTCGCGGCGTCAGTCCGTGCTCGACTGCGCTCGCAACCGTCGGATTGTCTCACGCTCTCGCCTTGCCTCCTCTTCTCGTCCGAGCTTCTTCAGTGCGCGAGCGAGATTGAGCCTGGGCGCGATAAGGCCGGGGGCCGTCTGGACGGCGAGCCCGTACGCGTCGACCGCGTCATCGAGGCGCGCAAGCTGCTCGAGGGCGTTGCCGAGGTTGTTCAGGGCTTCCGTGTGATTGGGCTCGAACTCGAGCACACGTTCAAAATGCCGGCGGGCTTGGTCGGCCCGCCTCATGCGGAGCAAGACGCTGCCCAGGTTGTTGTGGACTTCGGCAGAATCGGGATACGTCTCGAGCAGCGCTTGGTAGTGACCTGCGGCTCTTGCGTACTCCCCTCGTTGCTGGAGTTCGAGTCCGAGGTTGTAGCGCGGAAGGTAGCCACTGGGATTCTTCGCGATCGCATCGATCCACAGAATTTCGCTGTCAGCGAATACGGCGCTGCGTTGCAGGGTTCCCGTGAAGAATAGGGCCGCGATCAGGGTTCCGGTTGCGATTGCGATTCGTTGGCCAAGCGACGTTGACAGGCCGTACGACCTCGCGCGGCCGAGGAGGTAGGCGCCGCCTCCAGTGACTAGCGCCATGATGCCCGGCAGTGCAATGTACTGATAATGGTCGCCCACCAGCGAGTAGGTCATGTAGTAGAACTCAAAGAAGCCGATCACGGGTGCGAGGCCCAGCAGGAAGTAGAGCAGGGCGGTCAGCAGGCCACGGCCGATTCGGTGACGGACTCGCCAGGCGATGATCAGGGCTAGGGCAAAGCCGACGTTCGGTAGCCACGTCACGAGATCCGACGGATTGATGTCCCAGCGCGGATATACGAAGCTGAGCTGCACGGGCAGCAGGGCTTTGAAGAGGTAGAAGCCTGCGACCCAGCCCGCCCCGGCCAGTCGCGAGAAGAAGCCTTCGGGCCGCGGCGTTCCTGCCGCAATGGCGTCGCCGTACTGGAAACTGATTTCCAGGCCGCTCATGACAGCCGCCACGGCGAAGAAGGGCAGGCTATTGATGAAATCCTTGTGCTCGATGCGCCCCCGCCGAAACCAGCCCAGAAGCAGGAGAACGGCGGGGAGCGCGGCGCCGGCCCCCTTACTGAGCATCGAGAGTAGGAAGCTCGTGATTGCCGCGCCGCGCGTCAGTGTGGTTGGCCCGTCTCCCTCTCGGTCGCGCAGATACAGGAGGATTGATGTGGCGTAGAAGAAGAGACACAGCGTGTTCTTCCTTTGCGTGATCCAGGCCGCGGACTCGACGTTGACCGGATGAAGCGCAAACAGCAGCGCGGCCAGCCAGGCACCGGGGATGCGCAGGCGGAGCAGGATTCGCCAGATGAGCAGCGACGACAGCGCGTGGATCAGCACGTTCGTGGCATGAAAGCCTTTGGGGCTGAGTCCCCAGAGTCGATGATCGATCCAGTACGAAAGCGACGCCATCGGGTAGTAGACGCCGTGGTCGGGTGCGAGCCAGGCCCGATAGAGTCCGTGCTCCTGGAGCACGACGTTGTTCAGCAGGTGGGCGTCGTCGTCCCAGACAAATCCCCCACCGTAGATGGGCGCATACGCGAGCAGTGTCAGGGCCAGGAGAAGGCTGCCCTGAATGACGGGGTGTATCTTCCTAACTGTTAAATCAGGCATGCAAGGGTTCCGCTATAGAAAATCAAGGTAGCGCCGGGTATAGGACATACAAGCTGCCTTCTCGCAAAAGGTCCGTTCGGAGCGATCCGGGCAAAGGGGAGACCCAGGCGGGATGGTCGTTGGCTTCGAGCCGTGCTGGTTCGCCCCGTCGCCTCCGCGAAATCGAAGTTCCCCATCAGGTTCACGCACCCCGGATCGATGATGTGAGTATCGGGTGGTCTATTCTGCCTCAGCGAGCGACCCTCAGTATCACCGATTTGCGAAGAGTGACTCATGCGCATCGAGGCCGCCGAGGACCTGCCGGATGTTCCGCGCGATCCATTCGATCTAGCCTGCCCGCGACCGGCCGAAGAGTCGAGCTAACTCGGTCACTGGGGGAACACGATTGAAACCCGGCCCCCCCTGCGCGCAACGCAGCGCTTCCTAAGGGGTCGCAGAATGCTCTATAAGGCGCGAAGCCGATAGCGTCGCACTTCCAGAAGAAAAAGTCGGCACGATTTGGGTGTTCGAAGCCGAAGGACAAAAGTCATTCTGGTACAGGGATCGAACAAAGTGCGACTCGCCTGACGTCCTGAGCCGGGGACGCGGGGAAATTTTCAGCCCCTCGCTTGTCTAGTCTTGGCCATTGCTCGCAGTTGCTGGGCGGTCGCCTCCCAGTACGGCTCGAGAAACTCTTTGTCGCCCGTAAACAAAGCGGGCTGAACACGATCCGAACCTTGAGGGGCTCGTCGAAGAGCATCTTTAGTGCAGCCTGCCCTCTTGTTACCATAGTGTACAAGAGCATGCTGCGACGGATCGGATCCCGGATCTTGCCCTTCGTATTGCGTTGCAGGGCGGGGGAGGGCATGTCACGCTCTAGCTATTAGAGTGCCTTGGTGGCCCCTCCCTCGCCGCTCACGGCTAGGCCGGTGGAGCAGAGATTTGGTGGGTCCTGTGGGATTAAATTTTTTGACGAGTCAAACCCGAGGAAATCCTGGCGTGCCGGTTGCACAGGCCCGCGGTTTTAGGCTGAGGCTTCGGGGAAGCTGTTCCTTTATTTTGATTTTGGCCGCATTGTTTTTTTTGCCGGTTCTGGGTGGGGCGAGTCCCTCGATCCAGTACGACGTCGTGATATACGGCGCCACGCCAAGTGGCTTAGCAGCGGCGGTTGAAGCCGAGCGACTCGGCAAAGAAGCTGTCGTAGTTGAGCCCACCAGTCGGATTGGCGGTATGACGACGAACGGACTGAGCCTGACCGATTTTGGAAACAAGTCAGCTGTTAAAGGGCTGGCGAGACAGTTTTATGAAGAAATTAGTTTGCGATATGGCGCGAGAGGGCCGAGGGTCGCGGATCACGATCTCGTCTTGAATTTTGAGCCAAAGGTAGCGCTTGCAGTTTTTCTACAGTGGGCGGCTCGATACGGCTTTACTGTCTTGACCGACGAGAGGCTCGATCTGGATCGCGGCGTTTCCATATCGGACGGTTTGATTGAATCGATTCGGATGGAAAGTGGATTAGAGATTGGAGGGAAAGTTTTTATCGACGCGAGCTACGAGGGCGATTTGATGGCGACAGCTGGCGTATCCTATATCGTCGGTAGAGAGCCAACTCTCTTTACGGAGAGAGGTATAACGGATTTCAGGGGAATCCGGAGTCACCATACTACCGACAGCCTTTTGTTTACCCGGTTGACCCTTATCGTTCTGAAGGCGATCCGTCCAGCGGGCTCCTTGCTGGAGTCTCGAGTCTTGATCAGCCGGAACCCGGAGCAGGAGATGGTAAAGTCCAGGCCTACAATTTTCGGCTGATCCTTACCCGCTCGAGTGACAGGATCCCTTGGTCTAAGCCCTTAAGGTATGACGATGTCCAGTATCAGGATCATTACGAACTTCTGCTTCGATACATCCAATCTGCGCGCAAGAAGGATGGTGCCCTCCGCTCGGGGGGGGACCGGTTCAGGGCTGCTGAAGATTAACGAGCTTAGGGGCGGCAAGTACGACCTTAATAATTTGGGCCCGATTTCGACCGATTACGTCGGTGCGAGTTTCGGATATCCAGATGGTGATTATGCCGCTCGGGAAAAGATCCTTGATGACCACAAGACCTATCAAATGGGACTACTCTATTTTCTTAGCCACGATCCGGATGTTCCCATTGGAATCCGGCAAGAAGTCGGAGCTTTGGGGCTCGCTTCCGATGAATTTATTGAGACCGATGGCTGGAGTCAGCAACTCTATGTTAGGGAAGCGCGTCGATTGAAGGGGCGCTACGTGATGACTGAACACAATGCGTTCGGCAGAGATGTTGTGGAGGACCCGATCGCTCTGGCGAGCTATCCGATTGATTCCCATCATGTGCAACGAATCGTTGGTTCGGATGGGGTTGCCTTGAATGAGGGGAATGTGACAATTCGTGTGCCTGAGCCGTTTCCAATCAGCTATCGCGCCCTGACCCCGTTGGCCAAAGAGGCTCGCAATCTGCTGGTGGCCAGTGCGATCTCCGCTTCGCATACTGCATACGGCTCAATTAGGATGGAGCCGGTTTTCTTTGCGCTCGGTCAGGCTGCAGGCGCCGCCGCTTCGCTGGCCATCGATCAAAAAACAAGCGTGCAGGATGTCGACTACTCCGTGCTTCGGAAGACACTGTTGAATGAAGGGGTTATCCTCGAGTGGGACCCGGATCCAAGCTTCTCAGACCTTTATCTGTATTTGAGGAACTACCTAATCGGGGAATAGGACCGAGGTCTTCAGCAGACCCTTTCGAGCTTGTGTGATCGATGTCTAGCGGTTTCGAATCCATTGGTGGATTCTGGCGGTGACCAGCCGTCCCAGCCAATCGCACTTGTGATCACCCGAGGATGAAGGCGGAAGATGCGCTCTTGTGACTTTTACGGGATTGCGTCGCAGCCCACTACTCTTACGGTTCTCTGTTGGGTGATAGACTGGCCCGATGCATGCCCAATTTAGTGATCGTGTCAGGCCCGTTTTTTGGCGGGGACTCTCTGCTCCTTTGCTTTGATTCTCGGGTGTGGCCAGGACGGCAGGACGGAAAGGTTGGAAAACTCCCGAAGGCTCAGAGAGGAGAGCTTCCCGACGTTGTCCTGATCGTTTTGGATAGGTTGCGGGTAGATCACGTCGGCGCCTACCGGTATCCCCGGCCGACGACTCCCCACCTTGATCAGTTCGCGGCGAGGGCTGTCATTCATACGCACAGGTATTCGAGTTCTCCTTGGACTTTGCCGACCCATGCCTTTCTGTTTACAGGTTTGGCGCCGTATCAGCATGGTTCCCACAAGCATTCTCTGGATGATCGCCGTTCGCGAGCCCGCCGCTTCTTTGCTTGTTGGACTCGGTTTGATCGGGCTCAGGATGACGAGGCGCATGGGGTAGGGCGGCTTCACCGAGCCACCCTTGATTGGATGGGTCAAGTGTCGTCCGAACCTAGACGAAAGCAGTCGATACGAATCCCGCGACCGGCTGGGTGGGAGTTAGCGAAGAGTGCGGTCAAAGAATGCAGATGCATCTGCTGCTACACGTTCGAGGACTTGACTTCGTGGCAGCTCTTGCGACTCGGCGCAGACCTCGCCCATCACCATCTTCCCCGCCCAGCCGCATGGGCCGAGAAAGGTATAGTGGTCTACTCCTGAAAGGACCCATAGGTCCGCCTGTGGGGCCGATTCGGCAAGGGGGCGGGCGTTGGTCGCCAAGGGAGCCATCGTATCTGCATCCCCAACCGCGACGCGAAGCGGAACCTTGATTTGTGCCGCTCCGCTTTGACCCATCGCGACCAGTGCAGCAGGGGCGATAACATAGACCGCGCGAATCCTCTCTTCGCGCCAATCATCATTCGCGCTTTTGATCGAAGCGCGGACCCTCGGATTGTTTTCAATCAGCCTTTCGAGATCGTCCACACGAAAGGGCGATTCCGGCGGAGGTTCGCAATCCGCCGCATCGGCTTCGGCACCCTGGCAATGTTCGTAGTAGGCCTCGATGTCGAGTCGGCCTCCTGCGAGCAGCGCCATTGTGTTTCCGCCAAGGGAGAAACCCGCTGCACCAATGCGTGTGCGATCGATCCGTGGGCCGAATTCATTGTCTTGAAGGATGTGATCGAGCAGCGCCGTCATCTCGCGGGCTCGTTCCCAAAAGAGAAAGAAGCCTTGTGCCGTGAGATCGTCGGATTGGATCGAGTTGCCGTGATGCGTCACGGCCACGACCACGTAGCCGTCCTGGACGAGCTTCTCCGCGAGCCAGTAGAGGTCGCTGCGCGACCCACCGGTCCCATGTGATAGAAGAATCAGTGGAAGGCGCGTTGGGGTGCTCGCTGGAGGGGCATCACGGGCGATCCAACCTCGCAGCAGAAAGGGCAGCCCAGGCGGGCCGATTACGAAGGGTTCTTCGATTGCGTCATCGACGGCGGGGTACCAGATGGCGGCCGGGATCGGCCATTCGGTTTCGTCGTTCCACGCGGTCCGAGTTGGATCTGTCCATTCGCGCTCGGTGTAACCCACGCGGGTTTCGCGTTGCGGAGGTGGCTCGTGGCATGCAGTGGCCAGAACGACCACTGCAGAGATGACTGGCCACACGATTTTTTCGATTCTTTGCGAAGGCCTGCGGGTGCTGCGATCCGTACGAGAAAGTTGACCACTTCCTTGAGCGATCCGAAGTTGATTTTTCAATTCGAAATCCTCCGTGTGCGGGAGCGCCACAGTGAGCGCTGAGACGCCCATTATATGCACGGGCCGTGTGCCTAGAGTCAAATGATACACGCCGCGGGATAGGGTGAGTGCAGGCTATCCGTCACGGAGCACGACGCAGAGCGCCCTCGGGCGTCTTACGAGAGCCCCGGCGTCCCCTCTTTGACACTGCCGGACTTGGTCAGGGATTGAGGGTGGCCTTTGGAGGTTGGATTCGCGGGGACAGAAGGGTTCGTCTGAAATTCGTTACTCGTTCATATTCCTTGATTTTGACCGTCGCCATTCTTGCGTTGATGAATTGGCGGTTATCATCCTGTGGCCGTTTCTAGTATCTTTGAGCAGTAGCCGAATCTCGCCGCGGCTGTTGACTATTCAAACCCAAAAAATTGGCTTTCAGCTTAAAGGAGAAAAAGGTGTCTAACCATTTCACGGGACTCAGTCTGGGGCCGCCTCTGGGGGACCAGCGACTCGATCTTTGCGATCTCTACGCGTTCCAGTCTTTAGCGGATCCGACGAGGACGGTGCTCATCCTCAATGCGAATCCCTCTGCTGACGGATTTCATCCCGACGCCATTTACCGTCTCAATATCGACAATGACGGAGATTGCCTGACAGACCTGGCCATAAGCTATGTGTTCTCACCGGTCGAAAACGGCAAACAGACTGTTGACGTCTTCTTGGCCAGAGGCGAGGAATCCCGGTCGGCTGAAGCGGTGGGGACAAAGATCGTTAGCCAAGCCGAAGTATCCTTCGGCGCTGATGCCAACATCGTCGAATCCGGTCCTTACGCGTTCTTTTTTGGCGCTCGCAGCGATGCGTTTTTTTTCGACTTCGATGGAATCGGCGCTCTATTTGATACCGACGGTGGAAGAAACTTCACTGCGCCCCACCTGGGTGGCGAGGCTCCTTGGACCGGAAAGGACTCGAACGCCGAAGCGAACGTGTTCTCGACCGCAATTGAGCTTCCGACGAGTGAGCTCGGTGGGAATTCGACGGTCCGCATT
>JAQWNI010000250.1 GCA_029268645.1 Myxococcota bacterium | reverse complement strand
CTCGATCGGCGTGCGGAGTCATCCAGGACAGGGGGCCATTTTCACCATTCTTCTCCCGGCTGCACGCGATTGAGGGACTCGGGGCTCTGCTTGACGCTGCCCCCCCGATTCCAGACAATCGCGCCGGCGGCCGCTGTGTCGACCCGGATCAGGCTCCTCGCTGATGTCGCGGCCGCTTCGACCGTCGACCCCGATTGAAAGAGGGAGGACAGCTTTGTCTTGGGCTGAAAGCAAGCGTGAAGAGGGCGTGCAGGCGTTCGCGCGGAAAACATGGCTGCGGCCGGTTTGGCGAAGCGGAACGTTGCTCCTTTGTCTGGCCCTTTTGATCAGTGGGAACATTGCATTCGCTCAGGACAAGGAGGAAGGTCCCTCCAAGCCCACTTTGCTGCTGCTCCCCATTGTGGTGCATAGCTCGGAGAATCCCGGTTACCTGAGGGAGGGGCTCTCGGACATGCTCGTGACTCGGTTTATTCAAGAGGACAACTTTAATGTTGTTCGGGTTGATGATGCGAGCCTGGCCACGACTCATCTGGATCGCGCCGTTGAGGAAGGTCGGGAGCTCAAGGCGAACTTCGTTTTATTCGGTTCTTTTACGCGTTTTGGTGAAGGGGCGAGCCTCGACATGCAGGCTGCCAGCACCGCCGAAGGAGAGCAGGGTGCCACCTTGCGCGAGATCTTTGTGCATTCAGGGAGCATCGGGGAGGTGATTCCCGACCTGAAGGATCTCGTGGGTAAGGTGACCCGTTTTGCGATTCCGCAGTATCGGCCTGGTTCCGCGGTAAGCCAGGGGGGAGCGGCTGCAGAGCCGGGCGTCAACTTGCTGGATTTGCAACGGCGGGTCTCTGCTCTTGAGCAGGCCCTTCCGTCGGTCGGTCCGGCGGGCGCGGCGCCGGCACCCTGATACGTGCCAGGCACTTCCCCCTCAAGAGGACTGCGCTACCCTGCGCGCCCGTTCCAAGCGGAGGTTTTTTTTGGCCTCCATCAGAGCCCAAGGCGGCGTAGCTCAGTCGGTTAGAGCGGCGGCTTCATAAGCCGTAGGTCGTTGGTTCAAGTCCAACCGTCGCTACCACATTCGAGGGCCCCGGGGCAGCGGCCGGGCGTAGAGCTTGGCTGCTTCAGTCGTTCTCGGCCGGTCGCAAAAGGTGTTTCTGCACCTTTCCGCTCGCAGTCCTGGGGAGACTGTCTTCGATTACGAGGTCCTGCGGGATCTTGAACGGAGCCAGACGGGCCCGAGCCCAGGCTTGAAAAGCAGGCAGCGACAGGGGTGGCCCCGGCTCAAGGAGCACGTGGGCGCGCCCCACCTCTCCCCATCGGCGATCGGCCTGGCCCACGACAGCGATCTCGCGGATCTGTGGATGCTCGCGACACACGGCCTCGACCTCTGCAGGGTAGACGTTCTCCCCGCCTGAAATAAACATTTCCCGTGATCGACCCACCAGGGTCAGAAAACCATCTGGATCCACCTGGGCGAGGTCGCCGGTGCATAGCCAGCCTTGGACGAAGGTTGCAGCGGTGGCTTCGGGATTCTCCCAATAGCCAAGCATGGTGATAGGGCCTCGTACAACCACCTCTCCGGTTTCCTCAGGCTGAACGTCCTGCCAGTGCTGGGGGGAAAGATCTCGCGTATCGAGGGCGATGACCCGAACTTCCCCATGAAAAACCGGCGTGCCGACACTGCCCGGTTTTCTCGCAATGTCGGAGGGCCCTAGGCAACACAAGGTTGAAGTCTCGGTCTGCCCATACCCTTGCATCAGGAGAAGGCCACGTTGTCGAAAACCGTCGATCAAATGATTGGAAACGGCCGAGCCCGCCGTAAAGATGAAGCGGAGAGATTCGGTTTTCCATTGACCCGGGGCGGCTGTCAAGAGTGTGTCATAAAGGCGTTGATGCATGGCGGGCACGCCACCGAAATAGGTGATTTGCTCTTGCTCGACGGTGCTCCAGACGAGAGCCGGATCGAAGGACGCTTGGAGGAACAGGCTACCCCCTGCGTAGAGTACGGGCAGGGATAAAATTTGAAGTCCCAACGAGTGAAACAGGGGCGCGACTACGAGAACTCGGTCCGTCCCGCGAATGCCGAAGTCGAGACCGGCGTTGAGACTGTTGTAAAGGACCTTTCGGTGAGGCAGGAGGGCGCCTTTGGGTTTTCCCGTGGTGCCGGAGGTGTACATAAGAATGACGGGGTCGTCCGGCGTGACGGGCGCCGATTCCGAACGGCCGTCGGCTGCGTTCAGGTGAGCCTCAAATTCATCCGTCGGCCCGCCGGTGCGGAGGCGATTATCGGGTTGATGATCCGATCGGGAGAGGGCCTCTTCTACGGTAGTCTCAAAGTCGGTCTCGTGAACCAAAATCCGCGGACGACAATCCGTCAACTGGTAAGCGATCTCGGGAGCAGAGAGGCGGGCGTTCATGGGCAGGGTGATCGCCCCAAGCCGAGCGGCTCCGAGGAGCACTTCAAGGCAAGCTGTTCGGTTCTGAAGAAGGAAGGCCACGCGATCGCCTCGTACGATCCCCATGGCCTCGAGGGCGCCGGCGGTGGCCGCGACCCGAGACTCAAAATCAGCCCAGCTCAATCGTCGATCTCCATCGACTAGGGCGAGCGCCGTCGGGCGACGCTGGGACCAGCGGCTGGGCCATTGGGCGATATTGTGATGAGGTTCGGGGACCATGAGGACGACGGTGATACCCGACTGGGGAGGGGCACGCCATGGGGGCCCAAGGGCGGTAGTGTTGGGGCATGCTGATCGAATCGGTCGATCGCGCCTTAGCTCGACTCACCGAACCGGGTGCCACGCTCTTGATAGCCGTGTCCGGTGGCGTGGACTCGACGGTCTTGCTTCACGCCGTAACCGGGCTCGCCGCGAACCATGGACTCAAAATCGTGGTTGGACACGTCCAACACGGCTTGCGAGGAGCCGAATCGGAAGCGGATGAGCGGTGGGTCGCCAGGATGGCGGCGGATCTTGGGGTCGAGTTCTTGTGCGAGCAGGTGAATCCAGTGGCTCTGCGAGCGCGGGCGACATCGAAACGCGCCCGCCCAACGATGCAGGAAGCTTCGCGTCGCTTGCGCGCTGAGGCGCTTGGAAGGCTGGCCGATCGGTGTGGAGCAGGCTGGGTCGTGACAGCGCACCAGCTCGATGACCAGGTTGAAACCGTGTTGATGAGGCTTTTTCGCGGGACTTCGCCTGAGGGGCTCGCAGGCATCCGCGAGCGATCAGAGGCGGGGAGGATCATCCGACCGCTTCTCAGTGTGTCTCGGGACGAGATTCAGAGCTATGCCACGCAGCATGGCCTTCGATGGCGAGAGGATTCGTCGAATCAGTCATTGCAATACACCCGCAATCGACTGCGCCAGGACTGGCTTCCTGGGCTGATCCGAGACTTCAATCCACAATTGCTCAGGGCAATTGACCGCCTAGCCGAAGCGCAGAGAGAGGACAGCGAGTGGATCGAGTCGCTCGTCTCCGCAGCGTGGAAGGAGCAGATTGTTTAAACGACGGCGGAAGAATGGTTCGTTACTGGGCGAGGCTGGACTGGCCTGCCTCGGGGCCTGGCTCGCCGCTTGGTTGCTCGACTGCTTGAGCGAGCGGGGGCCGGTCGACAAGTCAGCCGTCGTCACATTGAGCGGATCCTACAATTCTTCGAGGGTCGAGGATCCGGCCATCCGGCCCGGACACTTGAGCTACCCGAGGGGCTGCGTCTCATGGATGACAGCGACGGATTCCGCCTGCTCCGTAAGGAAGCCGATGAGCCCGCAGAAAAAGATCCTGATTCCGAACATGCTAGTCTTTGAATGGCGGCTCGCCCGTCCGACCGAAGCAGAAACGGCGCTGTGGTCGAAGGGGCGTTCAGGATGGGCCGAGGCCTCGGCCGGGACTGAGTCCCCGATCTTGTAGTACTCTTTTCCCTCGGGGGTGGCCCGATGGGCGAACTCATTCGGCGTTGAAGGAATCCATTCGCAAGGCTCCGCAAGTTGCCTTTCTGGCGCCGTCAGTCGCCGGGGAGAGTTCCCTGGTCCCAAGCGGTTTTTGCTCCGAGGTTATTCGGTGAATCAGCAGTTCTATAAAAATATGGCTCTTTGGGTAGTGATCCTCGTGGTCATGCTCCTTCTGTTTACGATGCTTCGCCAAGAGGCCGATGCGCCGCCTGACCTCGCCTATAGCGATTTCATCGTGGCGGTTCGCGACGGCCAGGTCACGGAAGTGACGATCGAAGAGGGCAATATCAACGGAAAAATGGTGGACACCACCGAATTCACCACGTACGCGCCGTCGATCGGAGAGAACCTTCTCGGCATCCTTGAGGAGCAGCAGGTCAAGGTGACCGCAAAAGAGAAAGATGAGGGCAGTCTCTGGAGACAGGTTCTGATCATGTGGTTCCCGTTGGTTCTCTTTATCGGGCTCTGGATTTTCTTTATCCGCCAAATGCAATCCGGTGGTGGAAAGGCGATGAGCTTCGGTAAATCACGAGCGCGCCTTCTGACCGAGAATCAACAGGCGGTTACTTTTAAAGATGTCGCGGGAATCGAAGAATCCAAAGCCGAACTGCAGGAAATCATCGAATTCCTCAAAGAGCCGAAGCGGTTCACTCGGCTCGGTGGCCGAATTCCGAAGGGCGTTCTTCTGGTGGGCCCGCCCGGAACGGGCAAGACGCTTTTGGCGCGAGCCGTAGCCGGTGAGGCCGGTGTTCCGTTCTTCTCGATTTCAGGTTCGGACTTTGTTGAGATGTTTGTGGGCGTGGGTGCATCACGCGTGCGAGACCTGTTTTCACAAGGAAAGAAACAAGCGCCTTGCATTATTTTTATCGACGAAATTGACGCGGTTGGGCGTCACCGTGGAGCCGGCATGGGGGGCGGGCATGACGAGCGGGAACAGACCCTCAATCAGCTGCTTGTCTAGATGGACGGTTTCGAGGGAAACGAGGGAGTGATCTTGATCGCGGCGACGAATCGTCCCGATGTACTGGATCCGGCCTTGCTTCGCCCCGGTCGTTTTGATCGTCGCGTCGTCGTTCCGCGCCCGGATCTAAGGGGTCGCCTGCAGATTTTGAAAATTCATACACGGAGGGTTCCTCTCTCCGAAGATGTTGACCTCGAATTGCAAGCCCGGGGCACGCCTGGATTCGTAGGGGCCGATCTGCAGAACTTGGTCAATGAAGCGGCCCTGCTGGCGGCTCGAAGGAATGCTCAGCGAGTCTCTCGTATGGACTTTGAGTCAGCGAAAGACAAGGTCCTGATGGGGGCCGAACGGCGTAGCATGATCATGAGTGACGAGGACAAGCGAATCACTGCTTTTCACGAGGCGGGGCATGCTTTGGTGGCTCTGATGACGCCGGAGCACTCGGATCCGGTCCACAAGGTCACGATCATTCCGCGTGGGATGGCATTGGGGCTGACCCAGACGCTTCCAGAAGAGGATCGGCTGAATTACACCGAAAAAGAAATTGGGGCCATCATTCGGTATGCGATGGGGGGACGCGCCGCTGAGGAGGTTGTGTTCGGTCATCTTTCTACGGGAGCTTCAAACGACTTGGAGCAGGCGACAAATTGGGCCCGTCGAATGATTACCGAGTACGGCATGAGCTCGGGACTTGGGCCGGTTTCGTATGCGGACAGTGGCGGGGATGTATTCCTGGGACGAGATCTCATGCAAAGGAAGGACTACAGCGAGAAGAAGGCTCAGCAGATCGACGACGAAGTGGCTGAAATGCTGAACGCTCGATACCGAGAAGCACGCGATATTATGGTTGAGGAGCGGGACAAGCTCGACCGGATTGCCGAATCGTTGTTGGAGCGAGAAACTCTCGAAACAACCGACCTGGCGCTCTTGATGCGAGGAGATGACTTGCCTCCGATGCAGCCGGCCACCAACGAGAGCGAGTCCGGCGAAGAAAGTCCGCCGGGACCCGAAGACGTGGCGGACGGAAACCTTCCGGATCCGGAGCCTTTTCCAAGCTGACTCGAGGAGCCGCCATCGTGCTCAGCCAATCCCTGTTCTTGTCTGACCGTGTCACTTTAATGGGCGTCTTGAATGTGACGCCAGATTCCTTCTCTGATGGAGGAATGCACGTGGACGCCGCTGGGCAGGTCGATTCGGATGCAGCGCTGAGACACGCCCGCCAGCTTGTCTTGGACGGTGCCCATGCTGTGGACGTCGGGGGGGAGTCGACGCGCCCTGGGGCAGCGCCGGTGCCCATAGAGGTTGAGCAGGCGCGAGTGGTCCCCGTTATAGAGCGGCTTTGCTCGGAGTTGGACGTGCCGGTTTCGATCGATACTCGCAACGCCGCTGTGGCGAAGAGCGCACTCGAAGCCGGGGCTCGCATTGTCAACGATGTGTCTGGATTGTCCCACGACCCCGCTCTCGCCGAGCGGGTGGCTGAGTCGGAGGCTCTCTTGATCCTCGGCCACATGCGGGGAACCCCACTTGATATGCAGCGCGCGCCTCACTTTGACGATGTTTTGCACGAAGTCGCGGACGAATTGGAGACGAGTATTCAGCGAGCTCGGGATGCAGGCGTTTCCGATCGACGCATGGGCGTCGACCCGGGCATTGGCTTTGGAAAACGTTTAGAGGATAACCTGG
>JAQWNI010000249.1 GCA_029268645.1 Myxococcota bacterium | reverse complement strand
GGTGAGGCTACTCAGGGCCAACTGAAGCCCCAGTATCGAGCTTGGTTTGAGAGTCTCCACGATCCTCAGGAACGCTATGGGCTCGATGAGGTGGTTTACAAAGCAGAAGATGGAGCCTTGCTGCAAGTCGTTCACGATGCGGCCGCACTTTCGAGTACATCCGCAGAGGAGTGGAAAGCGACATTTGCTCGCCGGGCAGGTCGTCATGAATGGCCCTACGGATCTGGGGTTTGGGGCAAAAAGGAGTGGGTCCTGCCGCAAATCGAGGACCGAAACATCGTCTCGATGTACGAGGGGCACAGCAATTTGTTTTGGGCCGAGAGATACGGTCGCGAGGTTGGGCTGGAGGATCTCTGGATCAAGCTCTGTGGGAACTCTCACACCGGAAGCTTTAAGGACCTAGGAATGACGGTTCTGGTTTCCCAGGTGAAGCAGATGATTTCGGATGGGGTCGAGATACCGGCTGTCGCCTGTGCCTCAACCGGGGATACGTCGGCGGCACTATCGGCCTACGCGGCGGCAGCGGAAATTCCTGCGGTTGTATTCCTTCCTCGCGGAAAGATTTCGATGGCTCAATTGATTCAGCCGGTTGCGAACGGGGCCATCGTCTTCGCTTTGGATACCGACTTCGATGGATGTATGGAGATTGTCAAGGAAGTCTCAGAGCGTGATGGGGTTTATCTGGCGAACTCGATGAACAGTTTGCGGATCGAGGGCCAAAAGACGGTCGGTATTGAAATCGTGGAGCAGTTCGATTGGGAAGTCCCTGAATGGATCGTGATTCCGGGGGGCAACCTAGGCAATGTTTCGGCCTTGGCGAAGGGGCTGGATATGCTCGTGGACCTCGGTTTGGTCTCCAAGAGGCCCCGAATTTGTGTGGGCCAGGCTGAATCGGCGAATCCGCTCTATCTCTCATACCTGAAGGACTTCGAGGTTTTTGAGCCCATTGCGGCCCGTCCGACCGTAGCCTCGGCGATTCAGATCGGAAATCCCGTATCCATCGAGAAGGCCGTCGATGCGCTGCGTCGCTACGACGGCATTGTTGAACAAGCTTCGGAGAGTGAAATTGTCGAAGCCTGTGCCGCGGCCGACCGGACAGGCTTGTTTAATTGCCCGCATACCGGGGTTGCCCTGGTCGCGATGCAAAAATTGGTAAAGCGAGGGATGATCAAGTCGAGTGACCGTGTCGTGGTGATTTCGACGGCTCACGGACTCAAATTTACCGACGTGAAGCTCAACTACCACCGCATGGAATTGGCAGGATTGCTCTCCGAAGCACCGAATCCTCCAATTGAATTGCCCGCACGCTATCAGGATGTCCGAGACAGAATGGTGCGTGAGATCGAGATGAGATTTTCGGGCTAGGCGGGGGACTCGGGTGTCGCAGAGCGGTCAATGGCGTTTGCTGGGTGTCTGGCGTCTTGGTGCCCGGATTTTGGGAGCGACCCAAACCGGTATTGCAGGGCTGTTCGCGGTTCTCCTGAGCCTGGCTGCGGCGGCCGAGGAAGCGAGCCGATGGCAGGAAACGATCGATCGGGTGGCTCCGGCGATCGTAGTCCTCAAAGTCAGCGCACCCCGGGCTTTTGATGGGAGTCAGGCGGGTGACGCCGTGGCGACGGGGTTTGTGGTGGACGCCGAGCGGGGCCTGATCCTGACGAATCGTCACGTGGTGATGCCCGGGCCTGTCACCGCGAAAGCCGTTTTCCTCGACAACGAAGAGGTGGATGTCCGAGCGCTCTATCGTGACCCGGTCCATGACTTTGGTTTCTATCAGTTCGACCCCGCGGATGTGCAGTTTATGCCGGTTGCCGAGCTTCCTCTGGCGCCCGAGCGCGCCGAGGTGGGTCTCGATATTCGTGTGATCGGAAACGACGCGGGAGAAAAGATGTCGATTTTGGCGGGCACGATCGCGCGGTTGGATCGGGCCGCCCCGGTGTACGGCCGCCGAGGCTTCAATGATTTTAACACTTTCTATATTCAAGCCGCCTCGGGGACTTCCGGTGGTTCCTCGGGCTCCCCGGTCATTAACAGGGAGGGCCAGGTCGTGGCTCTCAATGCCGGGGGCCGGAGGCTCGCGGCCTCGAGTTTTTTTCTGCCCCTCGACAGCGTCCAGCGTGCCCTGCGCGAAATACAAGCCGAACGGCCTCCAGCCCGGGGGACTCTGGAGACGGTCTTTGTGCACCGGCCGTACGACGAGCTGCGACGTTTGGGTTTGCAAGCTGCAACCGAGGCAGCGATTCGTCGGGACCGGCCCGAAGGCACAGGAATGGTCGTCGTCAGTGAAATTGTGCCGGGGGGGCCGGCGGATGGCCGGCTGGAGCCGGGAGATGTCGTGCTTCGCATCCAGGGCGAGGGGGTAGATAGTTTTCTGCCGATCGAGCGTCAGCTTGATGCGCATGTTGGTGAGAAAGTGGTGCTTGATGTCGAACGCGGTGGCCGCCCCATTTCGATTCAACTGCAAGTTGCGGACCTCCATGCGGTGACCCCTTCGGCTTATTTCGAGTTTGGAGGGGGCGTCCTTCATTCCCTCTCGTATCAGCAGGCAAGAAATTACGGTGTGCCCATCGAGGGGGTCTACGTGGCTTCACCGGGTTACACTTTGAGCCGCGCCGGGCTTCGGGCCGGGGCCATTGTGACTCACGTGAAGGGCGTTCCGACGCCCACCCTGGAGGCGTTCGAGACCGAAATTGCCCGGTATCCCGACGGCGAAAAGGTACCCATTGGGTATTGGCTGTTGGAGAAGCCCAGGGCGCCCGGTGTGGCGGTGATTCGAGTTGATCGCCGTTGGTTTTCAATGCAGCATTGTGAGCGGGACGATCGGCAAGGGACTTGGCCTTGCGAGCCAGCGCCGCCTGCTCCGCCGTCGTCGCGCCCCGAGCCCGTCACGACTCAAGTGACCTCTTCTCGCGAACAAGTGACTCGGGCGCTCGCGCCCTCATTGGTGATGGTTGAGTACGACATCCCGTATCGGATAGATGGTGTTCATGGCGACCAGTTTCGGGGTACGGGTCTAATCGTTGATGCTGACCGCGGATTGGTGGTGGTGGATCGTGAAACGGTTCCGGTCGCCCTGGGTGACCTAGAAGTTGTGATTGCGGGCTCGGTGAGGGTGCCCGCTGAAGTGTTGTATCTGCATCCGGAACACAATTTGGCAGTGATTCGTTACGACCCGGCACTGCTTGGGGAAACCCCACTCCGCTCCGCGCGCTTGCGAGAAGAAGAGTTGGAGATTGGGGAGCGTGTTTATGTCGTCGGGTTGTCCAGCGTAAATCGAATCGTTTCACGAGAGACTCGATTAGAAAGTCGCGAAGCGGTCGTCCTTCCTCCGACTTATCCGCCTCGTTTTCAGGAAAGCAATCTCGAGTTGCTTTCCGTGGAAGAGTCGCCGGTGACGTTGGGGGGGGTTTTGGCCGACGAGAAGGGTCGCGTACGCGCATTCTGGGCATCCTTTTCAGAGGGCTTCGGCCAGTCTTTGGAAGCTTTCTTTGCAGGCATCCCCTCCCGGGAAATTGAGGCCATCGTCGCGCCACTTCGCGGGGGGCAAGATGTGGGCTGGCGGTCTCTCGATGTGGAGTTTTATCCGGTTGGACTTGCGGAGGCCCGCTCACGCGGGTTGGATGCTGAGCAAGCGGCCCATTTAGAGAAACACGACCCAGACCGCCGGCAAGTTCTGGCTGTCCGTCGCGTGACCGCGGGTGGACCGGCTGATGGCCGGTTGTTGCCGGGTGACTTGGTGCTGGCTGTGGATGGCCGACCGGTTTCGCGGTTTCACGAGATCCAGGAAGCCTCCGCGGCCGAGCGCGTGGTCCTGCAGATCCTGCGGGATGGTCAAGTGATTGAACAGACGGTTCCGACGGCTCCGCTTGGAGGGGAGGGGACAGCGCAGGCGGTGATCTGGGCCGGCACGCTGTTGCAGGATCCGCCGCGTGTTCTCTCGCGTCAGGAACAGCTCGCACAGGAAGGCGTTTACATTGCACGTTATTGGTACGGCTCTCCGGCTGATCGCTACGGGCTGCCCGTTGCGACGCGGATTTTGGCCGTAGACGGGAAGCCTACGCCTAATCTGGAAGCCTTCGTTGCCTCGGTACGGGATAAGAAGGATGGGGCATCGGTCCGCTTAAAGCTGGAGGCCTTAAATGGACAGGTCTCTGTGGTGACGATTGAACTGGACCTTGACTACTGGCCCAGCTACCAGCTGACGCGTGGGCTCAATGGCTGGACCCGAGCCCCTCTCTAAGCGCGTGGCCTAGGCTTCGGCGTTCAGACCAGGCGGTCGAGCAGGAGCGTGGCAATGCCCAGAAAAGAGAAGAAGCCCAGGGCGTCGGTGCAGAATGTCACGAGAACGCCAGCCCCGACCGCAGGGTCTTGACCCAGTGACTTCAGGAAAAGGGGAACGGCCGCTCCGAGGAGCCCCGCCACGGTCAATGTAATCATCATGGCGAGTAACAGGACTAAACCCAGGAAGGGGTTCCCTTGCCAGAGGGCCGCCATCACCCCTGCGATGACTCCGGCAGAGAGCCCGATGACTAAACCGACGGCCATTTCTTTGCCGATAGCCCGCAGACCAGTTGAGAACTCGATCTCCCCCAAGGCGATGGCACGCGTGATGACGGTCAGTGTCTGAATCCCGCCGTTTCCCCCGACCCCGGCGACCACGGGCAGGAAGACGGCCAAGCTGACTAGCTGATCGAGGGTGCGTTCGAAGAGGCCGACGACTGCCGCGGCCGTGAAGGCGGTGCCGAGGTTGAGCAGCATCCAGGGCAATCGTTTTCGAATGGAGACCCCTGCTGAGGTGAAGACTCGGTCCTCCTCAGAGAGTCCTGCGAGGTGGTAGATGTCCTCGGTGGCTTCCTCGGTAATGACATCGATCACGTCGTCGACGGTGATGATGCCGAGCAGTCGGCCGTCTAGGTCGGTCACGGGGATCGCGAACAGGTCGTAACGCGCCACCATCCGGGCCACTTCTTCTTGGTCCGCATCGGGAGGGACTGCGATTGTGTTTCGGGCCGTCAGGTCGGCGACGGGCGTGGCAGGGGGGGCTGAAACGAGTTTGCGAATGGGTACCACGCCGAGCAGGATTCTGTCTTGGTTCGTCACGTACAGGTAGTGGCCCTGGTCCCCCCAGTCTCGCCCGGCCCGGATCGATTCGATGGCTTCTTGGGCGGTCATTTTCTCGTCCAGGGCCAAGAAGTGCGTTGTCATGACGCGACCAGCGCTGTCGGGCGGATAAAGGCTGGCATGGAGGAGTTCGTCGCGCCGGTGTTGGGGAAGGCCAGCGTGGACGGTCTCTCTCCGGTCTTCAGGGACGTATTCGATGAGAACAGACAAGTCATCGATCTCAAGCCTGGCGAGGACCTCGGCTAACCGCTGGTCGGTGATCGCACCGAAAATTTGAGGCAGCAATTCGTGGGGTAATTCACGCAGCAGGGTTGCCGCGCGGTGTTGGTTGAAGAGAAGGTCGATGACCGTTCTGATTTCTTCGGGCGTCAGGTCCGCGAGCAGGGGCCCGAGATCAGCCGGATGAACGCGGGCGAGCAGTCGCTCGACTCGGCCTTGCACCCCGCTGGCGAGCAGTCTTCTCAGGATTCGGCTGGTTACGACGGGCGTCGCCATGTTGGGCTCGGGGGCCGACCTCGGCAGGAATCCATCTCACCGGGTGGCTAGTTTGGAGAACGAAGGAGCCCTCGGTCGGAGCGCCTAGATTTGGTTCAGGGCGAGACTGGCTAGAAAGCCCTAAGTGCCCATTCGGTAACCCAGATTTTGCGAATTCTCTAGTGCTTGGTCTTGTATCGGCAGGGCCGGTAGAGAAGGGCCCGCCCGAGGCTCGATGAGGGTCTGTTTGGCCTAGCTGTTGGCGTAGAGCCATTAGCGGCCGCCTCGATCTGAGCTCTCCTGGGCTCTTCTCTTAGGTTTGCGGTCGGGAAGCATGCCGCACTGCTGCGACAGCGCGATGAGTACGGTCCTTTGGGCGCCGGGGAGCGCCCTGTGGATCGTCGTGCCACGCCGAGTTTTATTCCGTTGCTATTCAAATCCCGGTATTCGCCCCACTGTGTGACGAGAGATACCTAGGGTTATTGCCGAGGGTTGGCCGTGTAACAAACCCGAGTGGTCGAATAAGGGCTGTATGGACAGTACATGGGCCGGTTTAGCACCTAGTATCGACTTCGCTGAATAAATGTGAACCGTTGAGTTGTTGGTGAAAAGGCTATGCGCAGTGTGGCGCGAGACAGTCGAAGTTGCCGTTCTGGAGGGGTTTGTAATGATGAAAAACCTAATCGAAGATATTGTCAAAGCTTTGGTGGATCAGCCGGGCGAGGTTCAGATCAAGGAAGTGGTCGGGGAACACGCTCACGTGTTGGAGTTGAGTGTGGCCAAAGAAGACCTCGGTAAGGTGATTGGAAAGGGCGGTGCGCATGCGTCGGCCATTCGCACCTTGATGTCAGCGGCCAGTGGAAAAGAGAAGAAGCGGTACATCCTCGAAATCATCGAGCATTAATCGGGGGGCGGTGCCAGCGCGCTCTGGATTGAGCCCGTCTCGGGTGGGGGCGCTCGTTCGCGAAAGGTTTGGCCACGATGGGCCGTGCCGCCGAAGCACCCCCGGGGCAAGGGGGCGTTTCTCAGCTCCAGCTTTCGTGTCTTGACTGGAGCCCCTTGAGGGAGTATCCCTCCCGCCGATGCATCGTGGGCCTAGCCGACGAGGCATCCTCTCGGTGAGGACGAAAAGCGAGGGGTGGCCCGCCCATCTGGGGCAGCGCTCCTGTCCTGATAAGAACCGAGCCATACAGATCTTGATCGAGATAGGGGAACCCGTGGGCAGCGTAGTCAAGAAGCGCCGCAAAAAGATGCGCAAACATAAGCAGCGCAAGCTCCTGAAGCGGCAGCGCCACAAGAAGTAGAATCGCTTTGATGCGCCGGGGAAGCTTTGGCGTATCAGAGTAGGGCAGCGGGCAAACTGGGTGCTTGGGGGACTAATACCTCATGGATGCCTGTGTCCGGGAGAGTGTCCGGGCAATTCTTCAGGGCAAACGGCCGCTGCGGAGTTCAAGCACCGAGGGCCGGGGCGCGCCCATTTCTTTTCCTGAGGCGCTTGCTGCATCCGTGAACTCATTGGGTTGACCGAAGTTGGCTCCCCTAGGAGCCACTCTACCCATTGAAGGCCTCAGGACGCTCTGTGCGCGCCGTTCTGGCGCTGATCGATGGAACGCGTCCGGTGGACGGCTGAATCGCTCTGGAAGGACTCTTTGAGGGCTGGTGCGCGGCTTCATTTGTCCTTCGACGCCGTTTATTTAGGCTTGCCATCGTAATTATCCGGGTGAAAAGTGTTCGTCCGGAGTTTTTTGTGAAGTTTTCGGGGCTCGGCCTCAGCCTTGTTTAGAGCCGCTTGGGACTTCAAGTTGAGGCGTCTTTTAGGTCGGTGCTCGCAATTTTGTCGGCCATCATATTGTTTTTTTTGCGCAATTACTTGACTAGGCCGAAATTGTGGTGTTAGCGTCAGTCGCAACAAACGTTCTATGGGTGCGTTTTGCGGTGCGAAGGGAGTCGGCCGAGTGGTCGATTGGCTTCAAGTCGCTTGACCCAGCCACCGATAGGTGGGCCGACACTCGGCGATGCAACTGATCGTGAATGCGTTCGGAATTCGTCGGTTTCGTGTCAATTGAACGTTGAGCAAAAAAGGGGGGTGACCCACATGGCAGCTCGAAAGAAGGCAACTCGTAAGAAGAAGGCCACGCGCAAGAAGGCCACCCGCAAGAAGGCCACGCGCAAGAAGGCGGCCAAGAAAAAGGCCAAGAAGAAGGCCAGCAAGAAAAAGGCCTCCAAGAAAAAGGCCAAGAAAAAGGCCAGTAAGAAAAAGGCCTCCAAGAAGAAGGCGAGCAAGAAGAAGGCCACTCGCCGCAAGAAGGCGGCCGGGAAGAAGAAGGCCGCCCGCCGCAAGAAGGCAGCCCGTCGGCGGAGGTAGTCCCTCAACCGCTGGGAGCCTTCCTTGGCAGGAAGGCCAACAGGACCCCGGCCGGCATTTGTCGGCCGGGGTTTCCTTCGTTCAGTGGCTGGTTTATTGTGCCGGCCGCCCGATTTCATGCCTTGGGCAGTTTCGAAGTCAAATTCGAGAAGGAGTTCCACATGGCCCGCGTCACGATTGAAGATTGCATCGAGCAGGTTTCGAACCGGTTCGAATTGGTTCAAATGGCCGCGATTCGGGCGAAGCAATTGAAAAAGGGTGCTGTGGCCCTGGTCCAGAACGAGGAAAATAAGGACGTCGTCGTCGCGCTGCGTGAGATTGCCGCGGGAAAAGTCGAGATCGACGAGAGCGCCGGGCTGGTATCTGAGGAAGCGGTGGAGACCTTGGCCGATGAAGCGCTTGTGGAAGCGTTGCCCAGCGACGGCGAAGCGGAGACCGAGGATGGAGCCGAAGGGCCGACGACCGAATCTTCGACCCCCGCATAGGGATCGCTAGGGCGGATAGATTAGCCTTCGAGTTGAATCGGAATTTCTACTGTGGCCGTTGTTCCTCGGCCGGGCTCGCTTGATACCTGGCATTGACCGCAGAGCAGCTCGGTGAGTTCTCTGACGAGGGTGAGGCCCAGTCCTGCGCCGCGGAAACGACCGCTGGCCCCAGGGTCGACTTGGAAAAACTCGTCGAAGAGGTAGGGCTGGTCGTCGGCACAGATGCCGATTCCCGTGTCCTCGATCCGACAAATCAGCCGATCACCCTGTAGCTCGGCACCGATTCGGATGCGTCCTTGAGGCGTGAATTTGGCGGCGTTGTCGAGGAGAAGGAACAGGATTTGATTCAGCTTGGCGAGGTCGGTCTTGATTCGGGGCAGCGGTTCCGCGAGGGATTTGTCAATGGAGACCGGCTTGCTGCCCAGGGTTTCTTGAACGCTGAAGATGGCTTCTTCAATGACTTCTCCGACATTCAAACTTTGGAACTCAACGCGGAGTTCGTTCTGTTTGATTCTCCAGAGATCCAGGATGTTTTCGAGCGTACGCTGGTAAACAGACCCTTCGTCGAGGGCTCGCCGGAGTGCGTGACGGGCACCTTCGGACAAGTTCTCAAATTCGCCGGCGAGAACCGAAACGATCGACTCGATGATGCTGTTAAGCGGTGTTCTGAGCTCTCGGGACATCTTTTCGATGAAATCGCTTTTAACTTTTTCGATCTCTCCGAGCTGCTCACCATGCCGCAGTAACTCGATGTCCTGCTCGAAGAGTCTCTCCGAAAGCCGAAGAACTTGCTCGGCGTTGGTTTCGTCTGATTCGACCGCGAGGCTCTTCTGGGTCGCCTCCCATTCCGCGAGCAGGTGGGGGTAGTCGCACTGCAACGCAAGGGAATAAGTCAGGTCGGCGAGGGTTTGTTCTTCCTCATCGGGCACGGCTGAAGGGGAGCCGACGATGAGAACCCCATGGCGGCGTCCCCCAGCGAGGAGCGGGTACAGCAGAAGGCCCG